>DATCJD010000286.1:0-7405 GCA_036507435.1 Bacteroidota bacterium | reverse complement strand
GCATCCGACAGCCCCGGATTGTAATGCCCGCATCGGTTTCTTCTTTCACGCGCGCGGCAAGATAGGGGTCGGCTTGCTTCGCCGTGTTCACGGCGCGGTTTGCTTGCGGTGTGATAAGCGTATGAGTGAGGCATAAATCGTTTTCCCGCAAGTATTCGTAATAGCGGCGCGCGTTGTTGCCGACTTTTGGGTTCGCTTGCACGAGGAAGTCCGTGCCGGCGGCATATGCCGTCATCGCACGGTTGAGATAATCCGGCGAGCGGCCCATCATGCCAAAGCTCGCGTCAGCCCAGACTTTCATCATGCGGCTGATACTCTGTAATTCATCGAGCGTTTTCGGTATCATGAAGGAGCGTCCGACTTTCTTGCCGGAACTCGGCGAGTCAAACAGCATCACATCCGGTTGTTTCCATTGAGCGTCGTACAGCGCCGCGAGGCTTTGCACGCCGTTTCGAAACGCAGGGTGCGTCGTAACGTCTTTGACGCGCTCGCCTGCGTAATAGATTTCGGGAGAGTTCGCGCTGAGTTTCTTAAGGATGTGCTCCCCGCGCCGCGCGCCAGAGCCGGTATTTTTTCCGTCGTTCTGTTGTTTGCCTGACATACGTTCTCCTTACTTCTTTCCCATCGTTGGGATGTGGTGACTGCCAAGAGCCACATGGATTGTCGAAAGCTCCATATAGAAATCAAAACTATAATGTCCACCCTCGCGGCCGATGCCGCTGTTCTTCGAGCCGCCGAACGGCGTGCGCAAGTCACGCACGTTATGCGAGTTAATCCACGACAAACCGGATTCAATCCGCTCAGCGATACGTTGTCCGCGCGCGACATTATTTGTCCAGATATACGCCGCCAGCCCGTACTGTACATCGTTGGCGATACGCACGGCGTCCTCGTCATCTTTGAAGGGAATCACCACAAGCACAGGACCGAAGATTTCCTCCTGCGCAATTTGCATTTCGTTTTTTACACCGGTAATGAGCGTTGGTGCGAAGTAATTGCCCTGCTGTAGGTTAGCGGGGCGGTCGCCGCCGACAACTATGTTGGCGCCTTCCTGCCGTGCAATATCCATATACGAACGCACACGTTGCCAGTGTTCGGGGTGAATCAGGGGACCGACCTCGGTTTGAGCGTCATGCGGGTCGCCGACACGAATAGTTTTTACGCGCGCTTCCAGCGCGCTCACAAATTTCTCGTAAATGCCCTGTTGCACAAGTAGCCGCGAGCCGGCAGTGCACCGTTCGCCATTGAGAGAATAAACCTGAAACACCGCCCCGTCGAGCGCCCGCTCAAAATCCGCATCGTCAAAAATAATCGTGGGGGATTTTCCGCCCAGTTCCATGGAAAATCGCTTGAGCGTGCTCGCGCCGTTGCGTATGATTTCTTTGCCGGTCGTTGTTTCTCCCGTAAACGAAATCAATTGTACCTGCGGATGTGCGACAAGCGATGCGCCGGCAGTTTCGCCGAAGCCATGCACGATGTTAAACACGCCGGGCGGGATGCCGGCTTCTTGTATGATGTGAGCAAGCTTGTCCGCAGAAAGGGGAGACCACTCCGCCGGCTTCAACACGCACGTATTGCCCCCGGCAAGGCACGGGGCGACTTTCCAGGTCTCGAGCATGAAGGGCGTGTTCCATGGCGTAATGAGTCCAGCGACGCCGACGGGGCGACGGACGGTGTAATTCATAAACCTGTCGCCGACAGGAAAAGTCTCGCTCGTGAATTTTTTTGCCTGTTCAGCAAAAAAATAAAAATTATCAGCCGCGCGAGGAA
Source organism: Bacteroidota bacterium (assembly GCA_036507435.1). GTDB lineage: Bacteria > Bacteroidota > Ignavibacteria > UBA10030 > UBA10030 > JAKEEG01. The sequence goes on along the minus strand of DATCJD010000286.1, from coordinate 5,635 downwards.
TCGCCCCCTTTTTAATTTGACTTGCCGGTATGCCGGTGTCTTCGATTTCCGTTTCGGCGATTTCATCTGCGTGCTTCATAATCAAATCTCCGACTTTACGGAGATACGTGCCGCGCTCTTCGGCGGACATGCGGGGCCAAGAACCGTTGTCAAACGCCTTCCGCGCCGCCTTGACCGCTTTCTCAATATCCGCGGCGGTTCCCGCTGCAATAGTCGTAATGGGTTTATTGGTCGTGGGATTAGTGGTCTCAAACGACTTCCCCTCGAGGGCGGTAATGAATTCGTTATTGATGAAATGTTGAATCATAGGTCAATCTGATTTTATGCTGAGTGGTTAAAACTCCTGAAAGTGTTGTGTGTCATTATCCATGAACTGAAGTTCGAGGTAAGATGCCACAAATTGTAATAACATGTTTCATGATTACATCGAAATTGCCCCGACCTTTAGGTCGGGGTTGCATTGTTCGCTGTTCTTGGGCTTTAGCCCCTTTCCACAAAACCGTACTTTTGAATGAATTCTTTATATTCCTCAGCAAACGTCTTTTTTCTATGGTGTTGTTCCTGTCTTTTGATGTACGAGCGTACATTCTCGAGAGCGGATTCACTTACCGACACTGCAAAGTATTCCTCTTGCCACTCAAATCTTAACGGAGTTAGGCGTTGACCGTTCAACCAGTGGGAGGATTCTCCTTTTAACAGTTGTGCAACCTTGGCTGGGGATTGGTCAGCTTTTAGGCTGATCAACACGTGGACATGGTCTAAAAAACCATTGATGCAATCAAGAAAGATATTTTTAGATTTGGCGTTTTCTAAGATATGTGCATAGAGTTTTTCTCTCAACTCTTTTTCCAAAACAGGTTCAAAGTCCTTAGTCGACCAAACCATATGAATCCACACTCTTACGTATGGCATAGGCATTATTGACCGGGGTTAAAACCCCTGTTAAGTTGTGAGTTGTTATCCACGAACTGAAGTTCGTGGCAATGTAACTAGTTCTACACTAACCTTCAGCGACGATGGGATTTTCCAGCGTGCCGATGCCGTCTATCTCCAGCCGCATAACGTCTCCCGCATAGACATGCGAGATGCCTTTGGGCGTTCCCGTCCAGATCATATCGCCCGGCTCCAAGGTCATGATCATAGAGATGAACTCAATCAACTCAGGGACGGAACGGATCATGTTCGCTGTATTTCCTTCCTGGCGAAGCTCTCCGTTCACGAATGCTCGCAAGGAGAGGTTTGCCGGGTTGGGGATTTCATCTGCCGTTACAATGTACGGTCCAATAGGCCCGAATGTATCATACCCCTTTGCGCGTACGGGCGGGCGGTAAAAATTTTTCACGAAGTCCCGCACCGTTACATCGTTGCCGATGGTATAGCCTTTGACGACCTTCTCCGCATGTTCGGCTTTCACGCGGCGGCACCGTTCTCCGATAACGACAACCAACTCCGCCTCGTAGTGCATGTACTCGACGCCTGCCGGGTACACGACCGCGGCGCGGTGCCCGATGAACGAACTCTGCGGCTTGAAAAACAGCGCGGGGTCTTCCGGCGATTTCATTTCTAATTCCGCGGCGTGGTCGGCGTAGTTGAGAGCGAGTCCAATCGCCTTCTGCGGAAGAACCGGCGGAAGCCACACGACGTCGTTGGGGGAAAATACCGTCCCACCTGCTTCAAGTTGTCCGTCGTTACGGACAATACCCTCGTACACTTTTCCCATAACAGAGAAGCGGGCGAGTTTCATGTATGCTGTTCACTCAAGAATTGTTCAATGAACGGGAGAACAGGCGGATGATCTTGAATCAAGAATGTATAGTGATTTCCACCGGGCACAGTTTCATGGCGGCAATTTGGAATGTGCTCGGCGAGCTTCGACGCTTCAGCATCGCTATACACATGTCCCGTTGTGCCGAGCAGACCCTCCTGTGGGCGAAGGTAAAGCACCGGGCATGTGAGGTGCGGCAGATGAAACCACACGTTGTCCCAGAAATGCATGTCAAGGTCGTGCTCGATAGCGGAAGCAGAAGATTTTGAGCGAACAGTGCCGTCCGTCCCGGTTTCCATTTCCTCGCTCAAGTACTGTTCAAGTGGTTGCGTCCACGGCTTGTGATATGTAATGGCGCGCTGTGCTTTGAGGTATTCATCCATTGACGGATATGCTTTACTCAGACGCTTGACGGTCGGATACATAGCGCGAAGGGTTTCCGCTTTCGGGTCTGCGCCGCCGTCGAGTAGTACGAGCGCTGAGATGCGCGAGGGGTGCAGTGAGGCGGTATACACGCTCGCCGTCGCGCCGAAGGAATGTCCCACGAGTATAAATTTCGCGAACCCCATCGCATCGGCAAAAGCGACAATATCCCGCGCATGATAGGCAAACCCGTAGCCCGCATCGGGTTTATCGCTATCACAACGCCCGCGCAAATCAAGCGAGAGCACGCGATACTGAGGTGCAAGCCGCTCTGCGAGTGCAGTAAATGTCCCTTTATGCCCAGTAATACTGTGGATACAGACAAGCGGAACGCCGTCGCCTTGCCAGTCATAGTAGGCGAGGTTTATACCATTGACAGTTACATACTTAGTGTGGAGTTTTGTAGTCATACGAAGCCGATACTTCTATAAAAAAAAGGATGTCATTCCGAATCCCGCTTTACAGGTATGAGGAATCTCATGGAATCAACTTTGGGATCCGTCGCTTGCACATTTCCATCAATCGTGTACAACTCCGTACTGTTTCAAAATCGAACGCAGCTTCGCCTCGTTTTCTTTCGAAAGCGGCGCAAGCGGAAGCCGCACTTCAGGCGATATTTTATCCATCATACCGAGCGCAGTTTTGGCGGGCACTGGATTGATCTCGATAAATACGGCGTCATTGAGCGGCATGAGGTGATAATGCAAATCCTGTGCTTCTTTCCATTTATCTGCGGCTACAAGGTCGTATAATCGCGCTACTTCCTTCGGAAGAATATTACCCGTCGCGCTTACGAAACCTGCACCGCCTATCGCGAGAATCGGAAAGCAGAGTAATTCAATTCCGGAATACACGAGGAAGTCGCGTCCGAGTTTTCCGATCAAACGAGTGATGTGCGAAAAGTCATGGTTCGCTTCCTTGATGCCGATGATGTTCCTGCACTCGTCGCGCAGGCGCGCAACGGTGTCGATTTCCAAATTGATTGCCGACCTGCCGGGGATATTATAAAGAATGACGGGGATATCTAACTTGTCCGCCACCGATTTGAAATGGCGATAGAGTCCTTCCTGACTCGGGCGCACGTAGTACGGCGTGATGAGCAGAACGGCGTCCGCTCCGGCTTGTTGCGCGAAGAGGCTGTAGTGCAACGTCTCATCGTGGTTGTTGGAGCCTGTCCCCGCGACAAACGGGACGCGCTTGTTCACAACTGCCGCCGAGTGTTGAATGACACGCTCGCGCTCTTCGCGCGAAAGCGCAGTCGGTTCGCCCGTCGTGCCGGTGACGGAGATGCCGTGACTGCCGCTTGCGATTTGCCATTCGATCAGCGACGTAAGCGCCGGTTCGTCTAGCTTGTTATTCCGAAACGGCGTTACCAGCGGCACAATGGAACCGCGCAATGTTTTTTGAGGATTATTCAACTTACGCCTTTCGGCTTTACTGTGTGTTCTCTTACTCTATACCGCGTACGCCGTTGCACCGCGATAGTAGATGTGCAAGTCGTCGGATTGCAGGCTTTGCAATTCCTCAGTCGTGAAACCATTGGGAAGGGGAGAGTGTCCTTCCCGAATACTGTCTTGGATACGCGCTCGCGCTAGTGTCTCGAGCGCGGGGCGCGGCGGCGTCGAACGATGTTCCAAGACGCGTCGTGTCATCTCTTGTACTTGTCTTTGAAGAAAATCGAGAATTGCATCTTTGGATATGGGAATGCTTCCCGCAACGAGAAGACCGTACAATCCCGCGCTACCGGAATTCGCAATAGCATCCGGGATAACGGTAATACCGTTGTTATGGAGAGCGATTTCCTGATCCGGCGTGAACGGGTCGTTTGCGCCTTCCGCAATCAGCGTTGCCTGAATTCGTTCAATATCAATTGAGATATAGGATCCCGCCGCGGGAATCAATATATCCACGGGCTGGTAGAGAACGTCGTTTCTGTCGCTGAGCAGGTAATCGTGCCGGGCGCGGAGTTGCTCGCGGTCTATGATTTTTCGCGCGGGTTCGGTACGCATGGCGAGAAGAGATGGAATGTCGAGTCCGGCATTGTCGCGTGCAACGACTGCGCCAAGCTCGTCCGAGACGGCGACGATGACCGCGCCGGCTTCCGCCAAGAATTTCGCGGCGCTCCCACCGACCGATCCAAACCCTTGAATAGCAACTCGTTTACCTTTCACCGATTCATGGCGAAGGGCATATGCTTCGATCGTCGAAGCGCAGACAGTCCAGCCGGTTACCGCGTCGCTCATGCCGAGGCGAATTGATTCATCAACAATCAAAGACGTTCCTTGTTTGAGCCGCTCAATGCCCGCTTCGACGGCGTCATGGCTGTTGCCGCCGTACGCTTTCATGAGAGCAAACTGGGGATGCGGGATGTCCGCGTGCTCGCGGCACCCGGAGACAATATCGTGCCAGTCGGTTCCGAGGTCGGAGCCGGTGACCCAGCAATTCTGTAAGAAGGGTGCGAACGCGCGAAGAACACGATGAAGGACCTGCTTGCTGTCGGAAGCCCGCGCATCGTACCGAATGCCGCATTTGGCTCCGCCGCACGGCGGCCGTAGAACGGACAGCTTCACGGACATTGTCGCCGCCAGATTCGTCATCAACGTTTCGTTGACGTCCGGAGCCATGCGAATGCCGCCGCCTGCCACGCCATGAAGAAATGTGTCGACAACCAGCCACGCCTCTGCACCCGTCGGCCGGTCTCGATAATGAGCAACCAGCATCGGGTCGAGTGCGTGTTCCATCACGTCGAGCCCGTGCCGGGAATAAGAAAAAAGGGTTGAAGGTTTGTCTGCATAGTGTCAACTTCAGGAAAAATTTTCTGAGAAGCAAGAGAAACACCTTGATACCATCACTATTTAGGAGGTTGCTTGCGACTTTCCATGCTTACCCAACATAGCGAGTATTGTCTTCATACTAGAATAGACTTTTTATTTTAAGGAAAATTTATTTTAATTGAAGTATCGGATACCCTTTGTACCGTTACCACTATGACAAAAATTCTTGTAGTCGAAGACGACAACGCCCAGCAACAATTGATCCTCACGATCCTGCGCACGAACGGCTTCGAAGCGGTCGGCGTGGATAACGGTATCGACGGCGCGGAAATGGCGAACAGCTACCTGCCCGACCTCATTATCAGCGACATTCACATGAATAAGGGCGGCGGCTACGATTTGCTCGCCAGTCTACGTAATGACATGCGTACCGCGACCATTCCTGTCATTCTCATTACCGCCATGCCGGAAAAAGCCGGCTTCCGGAAGAGCATGGAAATGGGCGCGGACGATTTCATCCCGAAGCCCTTTTCACCAGCCGTCCTGCTTTCGGCAGTCAACCTGCGCTTGCAGAAACACCGCCTGCTGATGCAACAGGCGAACAAAAAGCTCGACGAGCTTCGCAAGGCGATGACGTTTACCATCCCGCATGAACTCCAAACACCGCTCAACG
>DATCJD010000285.1:0-2574 GCA_036507435.1 Bacteroidota bacterium | reverse complement strand
GTTTTGGCGACAACCAGTAACCCGCTCGTGTCTTTATCCAGCCGGTGCACAATACCGGGGCGCGGTCCCTCGTGCGCTTTCGAAAGTTTGCTCGTATGATACAGCAACGCATTGACCAGCGTGCCGGTGTAGTTGTTGTACGCCGGATGAGTGACCATCCCCGCGGGCTTATTCACGACGAGCAATTGGTCGTCCTCGTACACAATGTCCAGCGGGATATTCTCTGGGATGGCATCTTGTCTCGGCGGGCGGTGCAGTGTAATATCAATCACTTCGCCCGGCGCAATCGGGTGGCTTGGTTTCACCCGCTTGCCGTCGACCAATACCTCGCCGGCAGTGATTGCCTGCTGGACTTTATTACGCGTCGCGTTTTCGACCTGATGGGTCAAATACACATCGAGCCGCTCGCGGGATTGTTTGGGGGGAACGACCAAACGTATCCGCTCGCGTTCTTGGGCTTCACTGTGTTCGGCGTTATGAGGAGTTTCGGCGGGCATTTCGCTTGATTGGGTAGCCGCAGGCTTTGCGTTTATTGCATCCCATCGCATTTCGAGTGGATAACCTGCGTATTCAAAAAAAATCGCAACCTTAAGGTTGCGGCTACCAAAAAATGAATCTATAAGAACCTAATCTCTTAGGAAGGAGTATCGGAAGACCGCGTTGCGTCGCCGGATTTGCCGAGAGGTGCATTCGATGCGCTCTGTGCATCCACAGAAGCGCCGCCTGAAGCAACAAGAGAAACCTCCCGTTCGGACTCGGTAAACCTGCGATGGAAAATGAGCAAGAGGATAACGCCGAGCGAGACTGACGCATCCGCCACATTAAACACGGGCCACCGTGAAATGTGAAACCCGAACAGTTCGATATTGAAGAAATCCACGTCCACGAAATCAACAACCTTGCCGTAAAACAACGGACCCTCGCCGAAGAACACGCCGTAGAAGACGCGGTCAATCAGGTTGCCGATGGCGCCGCCGAGGATCATGGCGAGGGAAAAGCGTATCACGAACGCTTCCTCGCGTATCTTGAACAAATAATAGAAAATACCGCCGCTCGCAACGATGGAAAACAATGTCAGGAATAATTTTCCGCCGATATCGATGCCGAACGCCATGCCGGGATTTTCGATGAACGTCAGCCGGACAAAATCGCCGAGGATCGCCCGGCTGGACCCAAGCGGTACGCCCGCATGGTAAAAATCCATGAACGGGACGGAGAACCCCTTGACGAGCAGTTTCGCCGTTTGGTCGAGCGCAACAATAAAGGCTGTGAGGTACAGTACGCGCATGGTAAAAAATAGTTGCCAGTAACCAGTTGCCAGTTTCACGTTAGACTACTTGCCGCGCTTGAGTTTGCAATCGATGCACAATTGCGCGTGGGGGACCGCTTCGAGCCGCTCTTTATCAATGAGCTTCCCGCAGTCAACGCAGAAGCCGTACTCGCCTTTCTCGATGCGCTTGAGGGCGTCGTCGAGATAATTGAGGAATTTCCCTTCGCGCGAAGCGAAGAGGAACGTCTTTTCCCGCTCCATCGCGTCCGTGCCCTGCTCCATGTGCAGGGAGTAGGTCGAATTCTCCGTCACATACTCCCCCGTCGCTACGTCCATCATGCTGGATTTCAGCGTTTCGAGGTCTTCGAGAATTTCCTTCCGGCGGTCCTGAATCAACTTCTTAAAATGCTCAAGGTCGGCCTTGTTGAAACCCTTTCGCGGCACGGGCGGTTTTGGCTGAATGAATTTCACTTTCACCGGAGCCTGCTTTTCTTTTGCTACCACTTTTACCGCTTTCGTTGCTTTGACCGCTGATTTTTTTGTTACTGCTTTTGCCATGTGTTCTCCTAAGTTTAAAAATTGCTGTCATTCCAAGGAATCTCGATGAAAGAGTCGGAAAAGCTGGATTCCTCGTCATCCGATACAAAACATCGGAACTCCTCTCCCGAAGGGATGCCTACGGCAGGAATGACATTGTAATATATACTTACACCTTTTCCACCGCAATGACTGCCGCCTCGCCGTTGATATCGGCTTCTTGCGGCTTTGCTGTGACGCTGGAAGCAAGCGGCAGTATATCCACCGCCAGCGTTTCTTGTTTTACATACGATGTTTTTTTCTCCAACGCCGAGCCCAATCGCGCTGAGCATTGATAATAGATCCGAATCCTATCCGTTACGTCGAACCCGGAATCTTTCCGCATATTCTGCACGCGGTTGACGAACTCTCTGGCTAACCCCTCGTCGATCAATTCCTCGTTGAGTTCCGTATCGAGGGCAACGGTCACCGTCCCGTCGCTTTCCACCAGCCAGCCTTGAATATCTTCGGCAATTATTTCGACATCCTCAAGAAGAACCGTCAAGTCCTTCTCTTCTACTTTCACGGCGATGGAGCCTTCAACATGCAGTTTGCTGGTTTGAGGAGGAGTGAAATTGCGAATCACTTCCGCCACTTTTGCGGTTGATTTCCCGTGCTTTTGCCCCAGCACCCGGAAATTCGGCTTAATTTTATACTTAATGATGTCCGGGTCAATCTTCGCATCCAACTCTTTGACGTTCGTCTCTTCAAGTATAACATCCCGAATC
>DATCJD010000284.1:0-4727 GCA_036507435.1 Bacteroidota bacterium | reverse complement strand
ACGTTGATCGTGCGTTCCTGAAAATTACCGCTTGGGTACACATACAACGCCGCCTTGTCGATTTGCCTCAGGGAAACTTCGTGCCGCCGTTTCTGTGCCGCGATGGACTTTTCCTTCAGCACGTCCAGGGCAGATTTCATTTTTGATTTGGCGTTCTCCAGCGCGCCGAGGAGCGTCGGGTCTATGGTTTGGATTCCCTCATTCATACTGCCCATCGAATTCTCAATAGCCAGTAAGGTGTTGGTAAACATCTCCTCGACCTTAACGTCAGAAATTTCTTCTGCGATGCGCTGTTTAATAAGTTCCGTGTCGCGCAGTAAATCAGATAGTTCGATATGGAACCGCGTTATCACCTTCTCCACTTTTTCTTCTACAATAGAAATACTTGCGCGGGGATAGATAATCGGCTCGGGAATTCCAAATTCTTCGTACAGCGGCTTGAGTTGCGCGAAGTAGGCGATTTCGGAAGGACCGCCGACATACGCGGCTGTGGGGAGAAGCGTGTCCTGACACAGCGGACGCAGGACAACATTCGGGCTTAACAAGTGCGGCGAATTCGCGAGCACATCGGCGATGTATTCTTTCGGTAATGTCTTACGTGTTCCTTTGAGCGAGTAGCCGTCGTCCTTTGGTTCCAATAAGTACCGCCCGCCCTCGTGAAATAAGAACACATTCAACGTTTTCGGTTTGATTTGCGCGTGGTAAGTCTTTTCCAACTCAGCGCTTTGGTCAATTACCAGTTTACACAGTTTAGGCGTTTCTTCTAAGTCCTTTTTGAAAACAGGGATGAGCAGTTTTTTCACGTCGGGGTCGTTGGGGTCGAGAAAAATTAAACCGGAGTCGTCCAGTAAATCATTCATGAGATGCACGAATGCTTTGTTGAACGTCATGCCTTTCTGGTATGCCGTTTTGAAGAGATTCAATACTTTCGGTTTGAATTCCGTTTGCATCAGGGAACTCTCGAGCGACGTAAACAACTGCTCGATGTTCTCATCAAACGCGAGTGTGCCGACCGCGCCCATATTTTTTCCGGGGTCTTTGCCTTTTAATTCGTATTTTAGTTGGGCAATGTCGTTTGTCGAATTGACAAACTGAATCGAATTCACTTCTTCGTAGTCGTGGTCTTCGCCTTCGAGCCAGAACACGGGAACAAAATGAAAATCCGGAAATTTCGCGCCGAGTTTTTCGACGAGCTTCAATACCGTGAGGGTTTTATAGATGGTGTAGAGCGGACCTGTGAAGAGTCCGACTTGCTGACCGGTGACGATAGCGACGGTGTTGTCGTTCAGTAGCGCGTCGATGTTCGCGAGGGTGCGGACGCCGCAATGGAAATTTCTATTTTGCGTGCTGAGAATTTGTGTGATGGTTGAACGGTCTATGGTGCGAGCGCTCACACGTTCCAGACAGCGGCGCCAGTCGGCGTCATCGCGAAAATTTCCGCTGTAATATTGCGCTACGCTGGAATAGTCCCGGATGTAATCGAGAAAGAGAGAGGAGAAGGCGGTGTTGTCAGATGGAAGTTCTGAATAATCGAGCCAAGTCATGAAGCACAGGGATGTGTAAGAGATTTCAACATATAGTTCAAATATACGACTTTGGCTTCGGACGTGCAAGGAGTTGTACTGTTTCTTTCACGGACTTTGCGGCTCTGCAGTATGGAAGCGGCGTAGAAATGCGATGTAGTTGCATGAGCGTGCGTAGAAACCCGCATACGTGTTCACCGATGTCGTAAGGGAAGAACCTTCCGAAAACGCTCTTTTCCTATAGTTTTTACTTATTTTTTCTTGACAAATGTGAGAACCTTTCTTATATTTACGAATGTTGAGAGCATGAGGGAGGATTACTTTCGTAGACACAATACTTATTGAATGACTCAAACCCCAACTCCTCGTCCTGTCGCTCCGGTTGCTGTCCCGGCGGCGCCAAAGAAGAAAAAGAAATCTCCTCTGGTAGCCATCGTCCATCCGGAAGGGTGCACAGGGTGCGAGGTCTGCATTGAATTTTGTCCCGTCGATTGCCTGTATAAAGTTCCCGGTCCTGAACATCCTGAAGAGCACGGTTACATCAGTGTGAACGGCATTGTTGTCGTCGATGAAGAAGTATGCATCGGGTGCAAGCTGTGCGCTAAATATTGTCCCTGGGAAACAATCGACATGGTCACACGAGTAGAGGTAGTCGGAGCGGCGGCGTAATTAACCGTTACACTTGAAGTATCGAACCTCGTGCGCCTGCACGGAAAGAAAAACTCATGGCAGACCAGGCACCAAACGACCTTACAGCGCAACCGGCGGGAGAAACGGCTTCCGTGGCGGCTCCTCCTAAGCCTGCGGCGCCGCAGATTTCGCCTACTCCTTTACCGCGTAAACCGAAGCAAGACCGTCCGCCGGAGGGCGACCCCGGCATTTGGCGGTTGAGCCGGCGCAACCTGCTGACACTCGCGGGCTGGATGGGGTTCTTCGGCTTCATTATCGCTTCGACGGTCGGCTCGCTCCGCTTTATGTTCCCGCGTGTGTTGTTCGAACCTCCGATGAAATTCAAGGCGGGTTCTCCGGCTGAGTTTACCATCGGCGAAGTAAGCGAACGATTCAAAGACGAACAGCGCGTGTGGATTGTCCGTGAACGCGAAGGTTTTTACGCGCTGATTTCCATATGCACGCACTTGGGCTGTACACCACGGTGGCTTCCCTCCGATAATAAATTTAAATGCCCGTGTCATGGCAGTGGTTTCTATAAATCGGGAATGAACTTCGAAGGTCCCGCGCCGCGTCCGCTTGAGCGCGCTTATGTCGGCATTGCAGACGACGGGCAGTTGGAAGTCGACCGCAGTATGAAGTTCCTTTATGAAAAAAATGAGTGGGGCAAGCCCGGCTCATTTTTGTCGTACACGGGGTAAAGGAGATCGAGCATGTTAGACCAGCTGAAAAAAACCGAAGTTTACAAATCGATATTCCGGCACTCGTACCAGGATACACAGCGCAACCGCGCGCTGCAGATTGTCGATAACGTCTTCCTGCATCTTCATCCTGTCCGCGTTCCCCGCCACGCCACGAATCTCAGTTACACATGGGGCATGGGCGGGATTACCTTCCTGTTGTTTTTGATTCTCACGATCACCGGCGTCATCCTGATGTTTTACTATCGTCCGACCGCGCAGTACGCGTACGAGGATATGAAGTACTTGATGAACGACGTTCCGTTCGGTCCTCTGATTCGGAATATGCACCGGTGGGCGGCGCACGCGATGGTATTGACGGTGATGTTGCATATGTTCCGCGTATTTCTCACCGGCTCGTACAAACCGCCGCGACAATTCAACTGGGTCGTCGGCGTCATCCTTTTGGTGCTGACGTTGCTGTTGAGTTTTTCCGGCTACTTGCTTCCGTGGGACCAGCTTTCAATTTGGGCGGTGACGGTGGGAACGAACATGGCGCGCGCAACTCCGCTTTTGGGACATGAAGGTCCTTTGGGCGCGGAGCTTGGTATGCGTATCGACAACGATGTTCGCTTTGTGCTCCTTGGTGGAACAGAAGTAGGTCCCCCGACACTCTTACGCTTTTATGTGGGTCATTGTATTTTTCTGCCGCTTATCGCGGTCATTTTTATGGCGGTGCATTTCTGGCGCGTACGTAAAGATGGCGGCATCTCAGGCCCGGAAGCGGCTAAAAAGATCTAAGGTAATCGCATGGGTCAATTTCTTGAAATTCTTTCGAAGCCCGACAACATCCCTATCGTGATGTTGTTGGTCTCCGTTATTTACTTTACGTGGCTGTACTGGGTGAAGGCGAAGAAGAACGATATGCTCGGCACGCCCATCGAAGCCACGCAAGACGACAAGGTGCAGGTGTGGCCCTATCTTGTGCGTATCGAATTTCTCATGACAATCGCGATTATGGCGGCTATGGTCGTGTGGTCAATTGCGCTCGATGCGCCGTTGGAAGAGCCGGCAAACCGTGCATTGACGCCGAATCCTTCGAAAGCCCCTTGGTACTTCCTAGGATTACAGGAATTGCTTGTATATTTCGACCCGTGGATCGCCGGAGTGGTTCTGCCGACGCTCATTATTGTCGGGTTAATGGCGATTCCGTATATCGATATTAACGAAAAAGGCAACGGCTACTACACTTTTAAAGAACGCAAGTTTGCCATCCTGACGTTCGGGTTTGGGTTTATTATCCTCTGGGTCTCGCTGATTGTGTTAGGGACGTTTTTACGGGGTCCGGGATGGAACTTCTTCTTCCCGTGGGAAGTCTGGGACCCTCATTATGTCGCGGTGTTGACGAACGTGGACTTTTCGGAATACTTCGGTATCGCGACGCGGTTGCCGGATAATACACTTAACCCGGTCGCGTTTGTCTTCGGCGCGGTTTGTGTCGGCGGATTTTATTCGCTCGGCGTTCTGTACTGGGTCAAAAAGCGGAATACTGAATTTTTGCAAAAGCTCGGTCTGGTGCGGTACGGCGTGGTGTCTTTCCTATTTCTTTCGATGGGGGGCTTGGTCGTGAAAATTTTTCTCCGGCTTGCGCCCGTGATGTTTGGCCTCAATCCGGTCAAGTATGTCTGGGTGACGCCGTGGTTTAACGTGTAATATATTTAATACTTTAATACATAGAGATTTCTGAAAAATCCTAAATAATTTGGTAGCCGCAGGTTTCAGCCTGCGAATTAATTCGAAAAACGCAACCTATCCCAAGGGGATGCCTTCGGCAAAGGTTGCGGCTACCTCATAC
>DATCJD010000283.1:0-7635 GCA_036507435.1 Bacteroidota bacterium | reverse complement strand
GCATCTTGGTCGGAAATCGAATGTCGTGCGGTGTTACCTTATTGTTCACCGGAGGAATACTCCGGAGATAGGAGACCATAGCAAACACATCGTCGTCCGAAACTCCCTTCAGCGTAGCGACCGGCATCAGCGGGAAGAGCGGTGTACCGTCGTGGCGGATTCCTTCTCGGATGGCACGGACAATCTGTCCGTCAGACCAGCGCCCAATTCCAGTTTCTTCGTCGGGTGTAATGTTTGGAGTGTAAAATATCCCGAAGCCCGGGCCCACATTGGTCAGGTCGAACGGCATGCCTCCGCTTGGAGGTGCGTCTGGATGCTGAGTAGCAGAATGGCAACCCCAGCAGGTGTTGCCATACTTAAATAAAAACTCACCGCGCGCAATTGAGACTGAATCCATCGATGCCGTTCTGGTTGATACGGCGCGATCGATAGGATTATTCCACGTCGCGTTGATAAAGATAACCAATCCGACGATGATAACAATGATACTGCCAACGAACCAGCCAAGCACCTTGAGGGTACGTTTCAGCCAGGGTTTCATACCGATGTTCTCCTTCTTAGAGAGAGGTAGTGACTACTACGGTGCGGGGTTTGCTTCTTCGGCGTTCAATGTACGCCGCGAACATCTAAACGGCAAGTGATAAAAATCAGTATCCAGTTTTCGGAAATTTTACCCGTGAGGGTGGTGTATCGGGCCTGACGCATGTTTAAGAAACCCGCCGCCCCGTTTGGCAAGCACGGCTCGAATTTCTGCGAGTATGGCAAGAGCGATTTCCTCTGGCGAATCCGCTCCAATGTCCATACCGATGGGAGCGTGCAAGCGGGCAAGCTCGCTCTCGGTGGGTGAGTAGCCGTCGTTGCGGAGATGTTTGAGCAATTGTTCTGTTCTCATGGAAGGTCCAAGCAACCCGACATAACGCGCCGAGGAGGGGAGAAGTGTTTTCAGCAACACGAGGTCATGCCCGAAGTTGTGCGTCATGATAACGGCGACGGTGCGTCTATCCACGACAACCTTTGCGGCGACTTCTTCCGGCCGCGCGAGAATAACAGCATCGGCTAACGGGAATCGGTCTTGAGAAGCAAACACCGGGCGGTGGTTGACTAGAGTAACACTCCAGCCAAGCTCATGTGCAAAACGGACGAGGGGAATTGCATCATAGCCGCCCCCAAAAATAAGAAGCGGAACAGGCGGTTGTATCGTCTCGATCAACGCTTCCACCACTCCTTCGATGAACCGGTATTCTTTGACGTATGACGTTCCCTCTGCGAGAGCGCTTTTACAATCCTCAAGGAGTGCGGCAGAGAGGATCGGGTTGCGGATGTTTTCTTGCACAATTCCTTTTTCATTCAAGAGTACGCGCGTGCCGATTGAGGCTTTGAACTCGCCATCTACCCGAAATACCGTTGCCACTGCGCCTGATGAGCGTTGTCTCAAACACTCGCTAAGAAAATCGAGGTGCGGATTTTCCTCGCCCAACGGCTCAAGAAGCACATGAATAACGCCGTTGCACCCTTGGTTCAGTCCCCATGCGGCGTCATCCTCTGCCGTCATATCGTACACGGCAGTGATCGGTTCGCCGGAAGCGATCACGTGTTTACATTTTTCGGCTATGTCGGATTCCAGGCACCCGCCGCTCACCGTGCCGACTGTGTTGCCTCCGGCGGTAACGAGCATACGCGCGCCGGGGCGGCGATACGTGGAGCCGCGCACCTTCATGATTGTTGCCAGCGCCGCCGGTTTATCGGGTTGTTTCAACGAGCCGTACGCGGCAAGGATGTCGTGAAGTTCTTTCATATAATGGAATTCATAAGTTCTGCAAGGAAGTACACAAAGTCACACGAAGAGAAATACAAGAAGAATCGTTTCATTCTACTCGAACCGTACTCTTGCAGGACTTGTCGAACGCAACACAGACTCCTGCTTGAAACGTTGCTTATACGTATTGATGATGTCTTGAATCGCTTGTTCTTTCTCAGGCGTCAATGTTTGCAGGTAAATAATCAGAATCCAGCACTTTTCTTTAATGATTGTCCCGCTCTGCATCAGATATTGCCCATAACCGCTCAGCACGGAGAAGCCCTGCGGAAAGCGCGGTGTAACAACTTCGCCCAAAAATTGCTGCCAGTCTTCGTCGGTAACAGTTCCGCTGTTTTGAATATCACTGCCGAAGATGATCTCTTCCCGTATCCACAGTTCGTGCTCGGTTGTGGCTGTGTGGTCGAGTGTCTCAAGCCGCGAAAGGGCACAGCCGGAAAACACAAGTACTGCCGCAAGCAATCCAACGTGGAAAACATGCAGAATGTTAGTCCTTCTTCTCATACGTTCCCTCCATAAACGTGTACCACTCAGTGCCATCTTCCGAGACATCCATCCGGTAATAGTATTGACCGTCCTCGCTGAAATCAAACACAGCCTTGCTATGGCCGAATGAGCCTTTGCTCGTCAGGGTGAGGACGTTTTTTTCGAACTGCCCTTTCATCACATTCGGCGTAGCGCCGAACGAATCGAACCAATGGAGCATGTAGCATTTCTCAGGCTCGAACCACGTGAAGATTCCATGCCCCCGAAAATTGACGGCGCCGTTCCGCTCCTGCTCGTACTGTTGCACGACGGCGAATCCATTGAGCGCAAGTTTATTCTTCACGCGGCCGATGGCTGGACCACCCAACGGGTCCCACGGCGAGGGATTAATTTTTTCTTGTCCCACCCAGTTCCCGACGAGCAGTTGCAATTGTTGATGCGCTTCCGTGAGTTGCGGCATGTTCATAGCGAGGAGCTCCTCAAGTCGTACAGAAGGAGAGAATTAAGAAAGATGTTTCATCTCAGGAAGAGTTTGGAGAGCGGACTTATATTGCTCCCGTATTATTTCCTGCACACGAGGGTGGAGTTTCTTCCAACTCCGCTCGAGTTTATTTCGTACCCACGTTGTGCCCTCATCTATTCCCATTCGATGTTGGACAAAAGCAAGATGAAGAAGCGAAGGAACGTTCTCGATATGACTCAGGGCATCAGCGCTGGCGAGACATTCCGCTTCGGCGCTTTTCCGCTCTTGCGGTACGCTACCACGATGAGTTTCAATCGCATGTTTTACTGCTTCGATCACATCCCGTGTGTAGCCGTGTTGTTTCAAAACGTTTTCCGCTTCGCGGGGTCCATGGATATGATGGTCTTCGTATAACGCTTTATCCTTGACGCTGGCGTAATCGTGCAACAGGGCAGCGAGCACTACAATTTCCGTGTTGGCTCCAAAGGACGGGGCCAACAGCTTACCGTTTTTCATAACATGCGTAATATGATGTGTCCAAATACCGTAGCCGAAAATATTTGTTTCCTTGGCACAGGCTTCCCGGACGATAGCTTCAATTTTTTGTATAGAGTCACGATTCATAGATAAGGTCTCCTTACGTAGGGGATGCACTTGGTTTATCCTACCAAGAAGGAAGGAAAAAGGCAATAACTAAGTTTTTTGGTCAAAATCGTATGGTTATTGAAAGATACCTGTTCATTTTTTGACTTGACAAGGAACTTTACGTTTACTATTTTGTTTAAGTATTTAAGTATATGCTAAAATAACGAAAGGGCGGTGGCATGAAAAAGATTATCATTGAAGGGAAGGTCTGTGTAGGCCCGACGTTCTCCCGAGGAGAGTTTGCGCTGATCAAGCGAAATCTTGCAGAGCAGAAAGGCATAGCAACGCTTGCCTCACTGTTAGGGACTGCCGGCAACATTCAGCGGCTGAACATTCTCTACCTCCTGCATGCGCACAAAGAAATGTGTGTGTGCGACCTTGCAGAAGTCTTGGAACTCTCCGATTCCGCCATTTCACAGCATCTGCGCAAGTTGAAAGATAGGAACATCGTAAAAACACGCCGGGACGCGCAGACGATCTATTATTCGCTAGTACAGAACGTGTTTACCGCGAACCTTGAAGAACTATTGACAAGGGATGAAACCAAACAACACTTTGCATTTCAATTAGAGGAAAAGGAATAGCCATGAAGAGGACAAAGTTAACCGCCGGAGGAAGCGTCATCGCAGCAATCTTCGCTTCGTTATGTTGCATCGGACCTGTGTTGATAAGTTTTGCAGGGGTCGGAAGCGTAGGCGTGTTTGTTATGTTTGAAGAGTACCGCACGCTGTTTATCGTAGCGGCGGCGGTTTTAATCGCTGCCGCGTTTTATCTTGCGTACCGCAGACAGGAGATACGTTGCGAAGACGGGACGTGCAAGCATGAGAGCGCCAGGATGTGGACAAAATATACTGTGTGGGGCGCCGCAGTTGTTACGGCGTTTGCAATTGCTTTTCCGTACTTCGGCTTGACCCCTGTGATTGCAATGTCCAGGTCGTACGAGAACAGTGTGTTGAATCTCGACGAACAGGTCAGTTTTTTTAGTGTGTCGCTGGTGTGCAATGCCGCGCCTACTATCGGTTGTGGAAGCAAATCGAAATTTATTATGCTCGACCTTATGAAAGAACAGGCGGTGAATGAAGCCTGGCTGAACCGAAAGGGAACAGTCATGGCTGTTGTATGGAACGAAGGCGCAAACTCAGCTTCTCGTCAACAGAGCCTCAAGTCCGTATTTTCCAAGCATGAAGTACCGTTAGAACAAGTGCCTGAACAAGAACGTGCTTTGTACGCAACTAATTTCAGGACAAAAGACGAATGGTTCAAAGGCTCGGATGTTGACGCCCTGAGTATTGAAGAAGCGGGCATCATCGCCGACCAGATTCTGGGAAAAGTCAGTCCGCATGTTCGGTTTAAGCAGGCTGAAGATAAACTGGCGTTTCACAAGGATGTTCAAGCCATTATTGAACGTTGTTTTCTTTCCATCACATCGTACAAAGAATTAAACGATTCTATGAATCAAAATATCTCGCGCGACATTACCTTGGCTGGTGAAAAATATCTTGGGAAAGGAAAAATGCCCGACCTTCAGCTCCGGCAAAGCACCTGCGAGCATGGAAACACCAGCGGCTCCTGTACCCAGTGTACGACGGGGGAGACAAAACAGATGGATGCGTGTTGTCCTCCGGAGACGGGAAAGAAAAAACAATGAGTCGTAACAAGAGACAGTTATCTAATGTTCTTGGCATGGAAAAAAAAGGCGGTACTGATGGTCAATTTTCCTTTGTACTTGAGAACGCTCCTCTGCGACAGGCTTCTTGCCCGCGTTCCAACACGCTCTCCCGGCAAGTTCATCGCCGGACTCTTGAACATCTCCTCAAGCCCGAAAAGATCGAAGCAGTTCAGCATGGACATTATTATTACTGCACGGAACAGCATTGTGAGGTTGTTTATTTCTCCGTCGAATTTGATTCTGCATTCACGGTTGATGACCTTGCCGTCAAAGTTTTTGCTAAAGACCAAAGCGATGATGTTCCCGTCTGCTATTGCTTTGGGTGGACGCGGGAGAGAATAAAAAAACAAATGGTAGAGACGGGAAAATCAACTGCTCTGGCCGAAATTTCACGAGAAGTTAAAGCCGGAACATGTGCGTGTGATGTAAAGAATCCCAAGGGGGACTGCTGTCTGGGCGATGTCAATTCTTGTATTGCTTCATTAACACGCGAAAACCAATCAACCGTAGCGACGAGGAAATTGTTCTTGGTAAAGTAAGATTTTTACGCGAAAGCGTCATCGCTGATACTAACAAGCACAAAGCCCCCGATAATCGGGGGCTTTGTGCTGTAACGGCCGCCTTGAAACGGAATTCTGCATTACATCGATGTAAACAGTTTTTCATCGATAAGCGCAGGATTGCCGACAACGGCAAACTGGAGATTCTTCAAATACTTTATTGCGAAGTCCTGAACGTCCTTTGCCGTAACCTTCCTGATATTGTCGACGAAGGCATCGGCGGCTTTCCAGCCCAAGCCGGAAATTTCATGCACCGCGAGGAAGCGTGCCTGCGCGTCGTTTGTTTCGTTTTGCAGGTAGTATGCGGTCAGGAACAGCGACACGCGGTCGCGCAGGTCTTTTGCCGAGACGGGAACAGTTTGGAGTTTCTTCAGTTCGGCAAAAAATACTTTTATCGTCGTATCCGGCTGTACTGCGGTTACGTAGATTGCGGCGCGATTAACGAGTTGGTTTTCCATGTACGCCGCGGGTGCGTACGAAAGATTGCGCTTTGTCCGCACTTCCTCGAAGACGCGGCTTCCCAGTATTCGCATCCCGACAGTAGCCGCGTAATATTCTTTTTCGCCGATACGCGGAGCGTTAAACAAGCCGAGAATATAATTCGTCGGCAATTGGCGTTCCCTCACCGTCACGTTTGCAGAAGTATGCTGTACTGCTTCGGGATAGTGCGGCACATACGTACCCCTGGGCAACGCGCCGAACGTTGCGGTTACTTTCCGCTGAATATCGGCTTTCGTGACATTTCCCACCACGACAAGAATGAGTTTTGACGTGATGAGGTTATCCGCAAGGTGTTTCTGTAACTGTTCGACGTTGATCGCGTTCACGGCGGGCTCGGTTCCAGCCGGGTCCAACCGGTACTGATGAGTATTATAAAAGACCTGATTGCCGATTTCATTCACGTAGCCGTCGGGGTTATCGACGCGCTGTTTGATTCCCGACAGCAGGTTCTCGCGCACAAGGTTGACTTCCGCCGCGTCGAGAGTCGGGTTCATGACGACGTCGGCAAATACATTCCACAGCACGTCAAGGTCGCCGACCAAACATCGTAATGTCACGCTCGAAAAATCCCGATTGGACACGCTTGTAATAAGCGAGCCCGTTTTATCAAGGATGGCATGAAGAGCGTCTTTCGGGTAGTTCTTCGTTCCCTTGAGCGCGCTATTCAAGAGCAGGGGTTCGATACCCTGTGTGTGTTCGGTGAGGTTCATCGCGCCGCCGCGCAGATACAACTGCGCCGACACAATGGAATTCGCCGGGTTGTTCTTGACGACGACTTTCAGACCGTTCACCGAAAATTCTTCAGCCGGCACACTGGAGACCTGTGCGAACGCGCTGAACGCGAACGTCAAGCACAACAGTAACACGAGTGTACGATGGAGAGTGTTCATAGGATATACTCCTTGTTCAATGGTTTCCCGTCTTACTGCGGGAACAATTTCGCTTTGACATCCGGTGAAAGGAGAATGCCTTTCACGTACGGCGCGTTCTGAATGTATTTTTTTACGTAGGCATTAATATCCTCGCGCGAGACCTGGCGGAGGTTTTCGATATAGTTCATATAATAGTCCGTACCGCCGGTAACTGCCCACCAGAACCCGACAGAATGAATGAACGTAGAGGGCCTCTCCTGGCTGTACATCTCCTGAATTTCCAGTTGTTTCTTGGCATTCTCGATTTGTTCGTCCGTAAAGTAATCGGGGTCTGTCAGTTTTTTCAGCTCCTCGAAGATAGCTTTTTCCGCTTCGGAGAATTTTTCCGGCGACATCTGTGCCTGTACCGTGATGGGACCGGTATGGTCGAGCGTGTAATAATTAATGCCCGCAAAATTGCACAGCCCGCTTTCGACGAGTTGTTTTTGGAACGTCGAGCTTCTCTGTCCAAGGATATAGCTGAGCACGTCCGCCGCAAATGTCGCTTTCATGTCTTTCGACACGCTGGGCCCGTGCAACGCTACCTGGATGGTGACGGCATTGACGGGTTTCTCGACGAATAC
>DATCJD010000282.1:0-7866 GCA_036507435.1 Bacteroidota bacterium | reverse complement strand
GCTTCCCGGAAATCACGTGGGAGCTTGTGAATAAGATGTTCTCGCCCGCGATCACCATCGCTCTACTTGCGGGCATCGAGTCGCTTCTCTCTGCCGTCGTTGCGGACGGCATGCTCGGCACGCGCCACCGCTCCAACATGGAACTCATCGCGCAGGGCGCGGGTAACATCCTCTCGCCGCTCTTTGGCGGCATCCCGGCAACGGGAGCGATTGCGCGCACGGCGACGAATATCAAAAACGGAGGCCGGACGCCGGTTTCCGGCATCATCCACGGGCTGACATTATTGGTGATTATGCTGTTTTTTGGCCAGTGGGCGGCGTGGATACCGATGCCGACGCTCGCGGCAATCTTAATGGTGGTGGCGTACGACATGAGCGAGTGGCACGCGTTCCGCAAAACCGTGCACGGGCAGAAGAGCGACGCGGCGATACTGGTGACGACATTCTTGCTCACCGTGCTCATTGACCTGACGGTCGCCATTGAAGTCGGCGTTGTGCTCGCGGCGTTCTTGTTCTTGCGGCAGATGGCGAGCGTCACCAACATCGAGTTGATCACCAAGGACTTAGAAGAAGACGAAGAAGACCCGGAAGACCCTAAAGCCATTTCGAAACGGGAGATTCCGGACGGCGTGGAAGTGTTCGAGGTCTATGGCTCGCTCTTTTACGCCGCCATTGACCAGTTTAAGGACGCGATGCGGCAGATCGAGAACCCGCCCAAAGTGCTCATCCTCCGTACGCGCAATCTGTTGGCGATCGACGCTTCGGGCGAGCACGCTCTGGAAGATTTGCTGAACCGCACGAAAAAGGACGGGATCATTCTTGTCATCTCCGGCGTCCACAAACAGCCGCTCCATCGCCTTGTCGCGTCCGGGTTGATAGATAAAATTGGCGAGGATAATCTCTGCGGGGATATAGATGAGGCGTTAGAGAGGGCGAGGGAGATACTAAAAAAAGGTGATGGGTTGTAGGTGATAGGGAGAGAACTGTGATAACTAAACCAACAGTTTTAATTTTAGGTGCAGGAGCCAGTATGCCGTTTGGCTTCCCTTCGGGGTTAAGGCTATTGCAAGAGATTTCCGCTAAACTGACGACTGTGGGCTGGTACGATCATTTTGTGCTACTGGATTTTGAGCAAAAGTTAGTTGATGAATTCCAGAAAGCGCTTTTCTTTTCAGGAAAAAAATCTGTAGACCTCTTTTTAGAGCATCGGAAAGAGTTTATCGATGTTGGTAAAGCAGCAATTGCTATGGCGTTGTTTCCCTATGAGGTTGAGGCGCGTCTGTTTGAAAGGGACTCGAAACACAGAAACTGGTACACATATCTCTACGATAAAATGGATGCACCTTTTGAACAATTCGATCAAAACAAACTATCTGTCATAACATTCAACTACGATAGATCATTTGAACAATTTCTATTTAAGGCAGCAGTTCATTCGTTTGGCAAACCAACAGCAGAGACTATCGCAAAACTTAACTCTTTTCCTATTGTTCATGTCCATGGTAAGCTCGGGGAGCTTCAATGGCAAGCGGGCAGTAGAGAGGAGTTTAAAGATTATAACGGGGATTTCAGCAGGAGAGATATTCGGCAAGCAGTCAAGAAAATCAAAATAATATCAGATAATATAGAAGAGGACTCCGAGTTTAAGCAAGCACACGAATTGCTTAGAAATGCCGGAAGAATATATTTCTTAGGGTTTGGTTATAACAATGTCAATCTAAGCTGGCTGAGAGTTTCGGAATGTAGCGATATTTGGATTCCTGGAACTGCATACGGACTAGGAAAAGCGGAGAAAAAGACAATAATGAATGTGTGGAGCAATGTTAAATTACAAGACTCTAAATTAGACGTATTAGATTTTTTCACAGAGATTGCCCGATTAGACTAAAAAACTTTGTCGAATATATGTAAAAATAAATATCCGTGTCCTTCGAACTCACATACGCCAAAACCGACCGCGACTTAACGCAGACGCTCAACAAGCCGAAGAAGTGGTGGTACGTCGCTGTCACTCTATTAGGACTCGGTGTCGCGTGGGGCGCGGGTTCGTGGGCGTACCAGATATTGACGGGCATCGGCGTCGCGGGCAAGAATAACCCGGTCGGATGGTATTTGTACATCACCACGTTCGTCTTTTGGGTCGGTATCGCGCACTCGGGCACGCTTATCTCCGCCATTTTATTTCTGTTCCGCGTGAAGTGGCGCGCGGCGGTCTATCGCAGCGCGGAGGCGGTGACGGTGTTCGGTCTCGCGACGGCGGGACTCTTCCCGCTTCTCCATATGGGAAGAGTATGGGTGTTTTACTGGACGTTGCCCTATCCGCAGATGGGCGACTTGTTCCCGAACTTCCGCTCCCCGCTCGTGTGGGACGTCTTCGCGATTACGACCTATCTCACCGTCAGCACAATTTTTTTTATCACCGGTATGGTGCCGGATGTCGCCATTGTGCGGGACAAGGCGAAAGGCTGGCGCAAAAAGCTCTACGGCTTCCTCGCGCAAGGCTGGCAAGGGACCGACAACCAGTGGCGGCACTACACGCAGGCGTACGTCTTCATGGCGGCTCTCGCGACGCCGCTCGTTGTGTCCGTGCACAGCATCGTGTCGTGGGACTTCGCGATGAGTATCGTGCCGGGCTGGCACAGTACCATTTTTGCGCCGTACTTTGTCGCGGGCGCAATTCATTCGGGGCTCGC
The DNA here is from genome assembly GCA_036507435.1 of Bacteroidota bacterium. Lineage (GTDB taxonomy): Bacteria > Bacteroidota > Ignavibacteria > UBA10030 > UBA10030 > JAKEEG01. Next base: position 5,173 of record DATCJD010000282.1, on the reverse strand, counting down.
GATGGTTATTTTAATACTGATGCCGATGCGCAACGCGTTCCGGTTAAAAGAATATATCACCGACCACCACTTAGAAAGCCTCGCGAAATTTTTACTCTTCACCGCGAGCATGGTTGGGTTCGCGTACATCATCGAAGTCTTCATCGCGTGGTACAGCCATAACCCGTGGGAGCAGGCGATTTTCAACTACCGGGCGTTCGGCGATTATAAATGGGCATTCTGGGCATTGTTCACCTGTAACTTATTGATACCACAGCTGTTCTGGGTGAAGCGGTTCCGGCGCAATGCGTTTACACTCGCGTTCGTTTCCGTCGCGGTGACGGTCGGTATGTTCTTCGAGCGGTTTGTCATTATCACTACGTCGTTGGCGCACGAGTATATTCCGTTCATGTGGGGCTTGCCGGACCTGACGTTCACGGAGATGGGCATCGTCGTCGGGAGTTTCTCGTGGTTCTTTTTCCTGTTCATGATGTTTGCGAAAACACTGCCGGTCGTATCCATGTGGGAAGTGAAGGAGCAGCAGGAGCCGCCGCGGTCGGCTAAGGGATGACGGTTGTTCGTTAGTCAACATAGGTGTATTCGTTCGTATGCAACGGGGCAACGGAGCGTCGGAGTAAAAACAATTACGCTTTCCTCCCCGTTGCTCCTCCCGAAGGGATCCCATTGGGAGACGCCCCGTCGCGGGTAGTAGAAGGAAATAAACGTGATCCAAAGTAGTATCGCTATAAGCAAACAGGAGCAATGAGAAAGTACAAAGGTAAAAATATCCTCGTCATCTTCAACGCGATGAATCTGCTCATCAAGGCTATCAAGCAGTTGCAAGCCGCGGGGCATGAGAATTTTCTCGTCTACAGTCCCCTGCCGCACCACGAAGTAGAACGCGCGCTGCAGAGACCGAAAAGCCCAGTGCGCGTGTTTACGCTCGTCGGCGCGCTGACCGGCTTTTGCACGGGCTGGGCGCTGACGATTTACTCGGTGACGAGCTATCCGTTAATTGTCGGCGGGAAGCCCATCATCTCCATGCCGCCTTTCGGCGTGCTGGCGTATATCCTGACAATCCTCTTCGGCGCGCTGGCGACGATGCTGGGATTCCTCATCAACGCACGCTTGCCGCAACTGCGGCTCGCGGTGGAATACGATGAACGGCTCTCCAGCGACCATTACGGCATCCAAATTTTTTCGGACGACGAGGCGACGTTGGCAAAGCTGGAGAAGGCGATGGTGAAAACAGGAGCTGTCTCGGTAAACCGAAAGCAGGGGAGCGGAGGGGCGGAGGTGAAGGAGTAGAAGCGCAGAGGTGCAGAGGTGCAGAGGGGAAAGGGAGAAATTAATAAGTGGCAACGGGGCGACGGAGCAACGGGGATTAAACCACACCACCAGAGGGAGAAGCACGCGGGAAAGAAGTTTGTCAAGACACATTTCGATCTTGAGACATACCAAACAGGCTTTGATGTTGCAATGGAAATTTTTGAGCTGAGCAAGAGTTTTCCAAAAGAAGAACGGTATTCACTAACGGACCAAATGCGCCGCTCGTCACGCTCGGTATGCGCGAATATAGCAGAAGCTTGGCGTAAGCGAAGATACCAAGCAGCGTTTATCAGTAAACTCAGCGATTCCGAAGCAGAAGCCGCTGAAACGCAAACATGGATTCAGTTTGCGTTCAAGTGCGGATATATTACGCGCGGACAAGCGCAAGAGCTATACAAAAAGTATGAGTCCGTGTTAGGTAAAATTGTTAGGATGATTAAGAACCCCAAGCCATGGCTCGTGTAATCGCTACATACAAATTGTTTCTCCGTCGCCCCGTGGCTCCGTTGCGCCGTTACGGGTTGTTGGTTGCAGTATTTACGGCTTTTGTCATGCCGTCGTGCAGTAACGACAACGGCGAAATCGGCAACTACCGCTACCGCACGGATATGCACACCCAGCCGTCGTTTAAGAAGTTAGAAGACCCCTTGTCGCCCGTGAAGAATACCGTTCCAGTATCAGGAATCGAGGCTCCGTTGCGCGATTCGGCGTCAGCGGCGCGACTAATTAACCCGCTTACATGGACGCCGGAGAACGCGGACTCCAGTAAGTTCTTGTATGAAACACACTGCACGCCCTGCCACGGACTCGGCGGTAAAGGCGACGGACTGGTCGCGGCGAAATTTCAACAGCCGCCCGACTTAACGACTGCGAAATACCAGCGCGCGCCGGACGGGTATATCTACTATGTCATTCGCCATGGCAAGCTCATCATGCCGTCGTATTATGAGTCGGTGAAATCGCGTGAGCGGTGGCTTATCGTTAATCATATGCGGACTCTGCAGAAATGAAATCCCGAGCGCCACAATTTCCCATCGTCCCGCCGCCGGAAAGCCCCGAGCGAGTTATCCTCTGGCTTCGTGTGTTTGTGCTTGTGGGCGTTGCGACACTCGCCGCGGGTGTCTTCGGGTTTGAAACACAACGGGTATGGATTTCCTACCTGATTAATTTCGTTTTTTGGAGCGGACTGGCACAGTCGGGAGTTATTTTTTCCGCGGCATACCGGCTGACGAACGGACGATGGGGCGAAACGATCCGGCGCGTGGCGGAAGGGTTCGTGTTCTTTATTCCGCTCAGCATTTTTCTGTTTCTTGTGACATACTTCGGGAGGCACGAGCTATGGCCCTGGGTCAACGAGCCGATTGAAGCGAAAGCCGCATGGCTGAACGAGCCGTTCTTTTTCGCGCGTGTTGGGTTTTATTATTCTCTCCTCGCGATTCTCAGTTATCGCTATGTGGTGATTTCCATCCGTCCGGATGTTGGATTGTTAAAAGAAAGCGGACTCGCACCCGCCTCGCGCTGGGTGGATAGCATTACGGCAAATTGGAAAGGCTTTAACTCGGAGATGGAAACTCGCAACTCGAAGCTTTCGAAGCTTGTTCCTGCGATTCTTGCCGTGTTCGGGATTGTATATTCGTTCACCGGGTTCGACGTGGTGATGTCGCTCGACCCGCACTGGTACAGCACGCTTTACGGCTGGCTGTACATTGTGCACGCGTTCGACGCAGGCATCGCGGCGACAATCATTGCCGCCATCCTCGCGCGAAAATATTTTCATCTTCAGCAACATGTTTCGACGAAGCAGTTCTACGACGTGAGCCGCCTCTTGATGGGGCTGTGTATGCTCTGCGGTGGGTTCTACTGGTCGCAGTATCTCGTTATCTGGTACGGCAACCTCGGCGAGGAGATAGGCCGCTTGATAGTCCGGTTCTCGCAGATGCCCTGGCCTCCGTTTCAGTGGGCGGTGATTGTGCTCTTGTACATTTTTCCCATTGTTGCCTTCCTGAGTCGAGCGATCAAGGAAAAACCCAAAGCGCTTATTATCATCGCCACCATCATCCTTGCCGCGAATTGGGTCTACCAGTTTGTGGAAATCGCGCCGGCCGTATGGACCGAATTCGACATACCGCTCGGTCTAGTCGAAATCGGTATCACGCTCGGATTCATCGGCGCCGTCGGACTCTGCTGGCTTGCGTATGCGCGCGTCGTGCCACTGGTACCGGTGAGCACGCAAGCCGTGTCGAAAACCGAGCATTAGCGTTGTCTACAAATTGCCGGGGAGCCGGGGGCGAAATTTTTTTCTCCTATTCACCCCCACCCCTCCGCTCCCCCGCCCATTATTATAAGAGACGATACTTCTCAAAATGCAGTTCACTGTTAAACATACAGCGCGCGCGCAATTAATCTGCGACCAATGTGGACTGCCGTTCGGCGGCGGTGTGGAGAGAGTTGACAAACGCCAGACGCTTCACTTTTGCTGTTACGGGTGCTCGCTCACGTATTCACTTATCGGTCAAAAAGGAGAAGAGGGCGCGGCAGCAATGTTCCTTGCCCGGCTCGGTTTTGCCGCGTTTCTCTCGATGAACATCATGGCGCTCAGCTGGGCGCTGTACGACCCCGGAATATTCACGCTGGGATTCGATGCCGATACGGCGCCAACGCTCGAAAAACTCTTGTTCGCGCTCTCCCTTCCGGTGATGATATTTTTGTGGTATCCGTTTGCGCAAAATGCGTTTCGCGAAGCGCGGCGGCTTCGCCTCTCCATCGACGCGCTGATTGCCTTGGGGTCGTTCGCCGCGTTCGGGTTCTCGACGTACCGGATTTTTTCCGCGCCGCATATAGGTCAAGGAGTGTACTTCGATACAGCGACCATGACGCTCGTGCTCGTGACCGCCGGACGGTATCTTGAAGCCCACGCCAAACTCAAAACCACCGACGCGCTGAAGAAACTGTTCGACCTCCAACCCAAAACCGCCCGCGTGGTGCGAAACGGCAAAGAGGAACATATTTCAGCCGATGAAGCGCGTGTCGGCGATACAATAAAAATATTGCCCGGCGAATACATTCCGCTCGATGCTGTTGTCTCAGAAGGCATAACAATCGTAAACGAAGCGGTGCTCACAGGGGAATCGAATCCCGCGCATAAGAAAACAGGCGATACTATCTATGCCGCAACGGTAAATATCGACGGCGCCGTCACTGCTCGTGTCTCAGCTGTGTATGCAGAAACGTCATACTCGCAGGTCGTGCGGCTGATGGAGCAGGCACAGCGCATGCGGTCGAATATCCAGCAATATGTCGACCGGCTCGCCGCGCGATTTATTCCTATTGTGATAGCCGTTGCTTTCCTCACGTTCACGGGCTGGGCGTTTTTTGTATCGGCAGATGTTGCGCTGTTGCACGCCTTGACGGTACTTGTCGTTGCCTGTCCCTGCGCGTTAGGCATCGGTGCTCCGCTGGCGAGCACGGTTGCGCTGGAACGCGCGGCGGCGAACGGCATTCTCGTCCGCACGAACGCCGTGTTCGAAACCCTCGCCCGTACGCGCACGGTGGCGTTCGATAAAACCGGCACACTGACTACCGGGACATTTGCTGTGTCGAATATCAAGAGCCGAACAGACGAGAATACGTTTCTTTCGTTCGTTGCTTCGTTGGAAAAAAACTCCGAACATCCCCTCGGCAAGGCAATCGTGGAGTATGCGGAACGCAAAGAAATTGCAACCACCGACACGCGCAATGTGACGGCTATGCCGGGACTTGGGGTGAAGGGAGAAGTGCGCGTGAACGGGCGCTGGACAGAGGTTCTCGCAGGGTCGCGGGGCATGTTCCGGGAGAATTTCCCGATGCCGCAAGTTGAGAGCGCGAC
>DATCJD010000281.1:0-3168 GCA_036507435.1 Bacteroidota bacterium | reverse complement strand
TCGAAACCACCGGCGTACCGACTGCGACGGCGAAATGCATCGGCGCGCTATCGTTGCTGACCAATAACTTGCACCGGCGTATTAATTCCGCAGACTGGAGTATCGAAAGTTTTCCAGCCGTACTATACACTTTGTTTGATTGGCTGAGACTTTGAATTTCAGAACATAACGCCTCATCTTCCTTGCCGCCCATGAGCATGATATCGAATTGGTCGTCTGTTAGTAACTTAGCAAGTGAGGCGAAACGTTCCTTTAGCCAACGTTTTGTATTCCATATTGTACCGGGAGCAATAGCAATCAGCCGTTTTGTATCGGCTATGCCGAACACTCTCAGCAACTCGTCCACTTTTTTCGAATCTTCTTGCGAAGGGTACAGTTTCGGCAGTTGTCGGGCAGAGTGGTGAATGCCCAGCGCTTGCAAGAGAGAGAGGTTTCGCTCGGACTCATGAATATCCTTTTGGTAGCGCACCGTTTTATTGTAGAATATTCTCCCGGCGCTTGTATCAAATCCGATACGGAGCGGGATTCCGGCAAGAAACACGATGAGCGCGCTCCGCAATGACCGGTGCGGTACGATGGCGAGGCTATAGCGCTGTTCTCGAATTCTGCGCACAGTTCGGACAAAGCCGCCGAATCCCTTATCCATTCCATATTTATCGAATACTATAACATTTTCCACTGCGGGGTGGGTGCGGACAATTTCTGCAGAACGCGGGATTACAAGCAAGTCGATTTTTGACGAGGCAAAAAAATCTTTAACAACCTGAACAAGCGGAAGTGTCAAAACGACATCGCCCAGGAAGGCAGTCTGTATGATAAGGATACGTTCAACGTCTCTCATGACGAACGCACCTCACCTGACTGCTCATGAGTAGAGGCGTGTTTCCAGCGTTTGTGCATCCACATCCAATGGTCGGGATACTGACGAATAAACCGTTCGGTTATTTCCACATAGCGGCGCGTAAGCTCAAGGACATTTTGCTCATTATATTCTGTGAGGTCTCCGCTCGGGACTTCCTCAAACTGCGTACGGTATGTGCCGTCCGGTTGGCGAATGGCAAATCCCATCATAATGGGCGCGCCAGTTTTTAAGCTAAACACTGCAGGACCTTCATAGGTCGGCACACTTCTGCCGAAAAATTCAACTGCAATGCTCTCTTTCGGAGCGCTCTGGTCGGCGACGATTCCGACGATTCCGCCCGATTGGAGCGTACGCAGGATCTCCCGAACGGCAATTCCCATCGGCACGACTTTATTGCCCAGCAGTGTTCGCCAAACATTAATTTTCTCGTCCACATACGGGTTAGACTGAGGCTTCACGATGATGGAGATCGGTAAATCAAGAGCCGCATACATTCCTTGTGCGAGCAATTCCCAGTTCCCGAAGTGCGCGGTCGAAAGAATAACGCCCTTCCCTCTGCCGTGTATTTCTCGCACCACATCCGGATTTTCAATGCGGGAAACGAGTTGTACCGTTTCTTTTGTCAGACAAGGAAACCAGAGGAATTCAAAGAGTGTCGTACCGACACTGCGATACGATGCGCGGGCGAGTTGGTCAAGCTCGGAGGCGCTCTTTTCCGGATATGCCGAGCGCAGGTTTTGCTGTGTCACTTGCTTTCGGAATCCCAATCCATACACGCGTGCGCCACAGACCGCGCCCATGCGTTGCACGGTTTCTAATGGCCAGCGCCGGACAAAGGCGCCAAGGAGGGTAAAAAAAAAGTATTCGATGAGATGCTGAAACTTCATTCACCCATGACTTTCACAATCACTCGTTTTTTACGTTGCCCGTCGAATTCCGCGTAGTACACTTGTTGCCACGGACCAAAATCGAGCTTACCGTCCGTCACAGGCAAGATGACTTCGTGGTGCATGAGCAGGCTTTTTAGGTGCGAGTCGCCGTTCGTTTCCCCGGTACGGTGATGCCGATAATTGGCATTAAACGGCGCAAGACCTTCCAGCCATTCGTCGATATCCTGAATAAGTCCTGATTCAGCGTCATTCACATAGACCGAAGCGGTAATATGCATTGCCGAGACGAGAATCATGCCTTCTTTGATGCCGCTTTTCTTCAGGATAGCTTCTACATCAGGAGTAATATTGATATACTCGCGGTGCTTCTTTGTGTTAAACCAAAGATAATCAGTGTGCGCCTTCATTCTTTCTGCTCCTCGGATGTTCTAATCAGTATTTTCGCATAATATGGTGGAACGGAAAATCCCAGCGACCCCGACTTCGGTGTCAATGTCGTCGTAGCAAGATAATCCTTAAAGCCGCCCTGAAAACTTTCCGGCACCCGAAGCAACACATGTTGAGGGTCTTTGGAGAAATTCAACAACACCATGAGTCTCTCGGATTCCGATTTCCGTTCAAATGCGATTGACGTAAAGTGCTCGGCAAGCTTACGTTCCGCCAGCTCGCCAGTTGCCAGCGCTGGATATGTTTTCCGCAGTGTTATCATTTGTTCCGCTAACTTGAGCGTGAGGTCGGGTGAAGAGGACGAAGCATACAGCCATTTCGAGTCGAACACGTGGACAGGTATTCCGGGAATCGTATATGCTAAGACAGTATGGTTTTTTTCGAATTGGTTCTTATCAATGTTCAGTTGCGGAAAATCTTGACTGACCGAAGTGAACCGCAATCGTGAATATCCTTGCGGGTACGTATTTTGTTCGTTGATGATACTTGTAAACAGTTCGGTTGGAATCCCCTCCCGCGCTAAACCTTCAATGCCGCTTTCATTCGAATAGCTCGCATCAAACGCTTCGAGAAGATGGTCAGCCACGTTGCTTTGCGCAAGGAACACAACGGGTTTGATACTCTCAACTTCCTTTCGTGCGCGTACCCAGAACTCGAGCGGAATCAAATCGGCTTTATGAAATGCAAATCCGTCGATGTTCTGCTCCTGTACCCAGAATTTCAATGCGTCAATCATGTACTTCCGCAATTCATGATGCTCGTAATTGAGGTCGGCTACGTCGTTCCACTCGTTATTGGGCGCGACGATAGCGCCTTCTTCATTTGTATGGAACCAATCGGGATGCTCCATCACAAGTTTGCTATCCCAAGCCGTATATTTTGGTACGAAATCAATCATAATGTTCATCCCCGCAGTGTGGATGGTTTGGACAAGCCTTCGGAAATCCTCTGCTGTTCCAAAGTCTGTTT
>DATCJD010000280.1:0-8317 GCA_036507435.1 Bacteroidota bacterium | reverse complement strand
GATCATACTGTGGCTGATGTCTACCATCAGCACCGTCGCGCATGTTGTCATATGCTCGGATTCATAGACTTCGAGGTCTTCTTCCTTCAGCGAAAAATTATCTATCCCGTCGCGCTTAAAGGAATTCGTCAGTGTCGAGGTCAGGTCGAGGTCTGTCGGGGGGTCGCCGAAGCTCCATTTTTTGGTTTCGCTCAAGCGGTCGACGCCCTTGCCGGTATACGGGGTTTCGTGACTGCCCTCCGGAGCCTTCTTGAGAGAGGTGAAAATTTCGCGCAGGGCGTCTTGCCGGATTCTCTGAACGCCTTTGGTGGTCAGGACGAATGTGTCTTTCACCTCTTCGATGATGCCCATTTCCTTGAGCTTCTCAATCAAGTCTTCAAGCGACATGTTCTCATCGAACAAGCCGTACTGCTTCGCGAGTTCTCGGAGCCACTCGAGCGCCTCGTTCACATCCCCGCTCGTTTTGACTAGAAGATAGCTGAACAGCGACGTCAGCGACTGAAGCCGCTGTTCGTCGGTCATCGAGTTGGGCGTCCATTTGCTGTAACGGATTCGCATTTACAGTTCTTCTTCGATCGATTTTCCGCGTCCGGAAAAAATGCTCCCGACCATGTCTTTATACGAGGTGACGTGGTCGACTTCGTCTTTCGCCAGTTTAGAACTTTGATGCAATGCATCAAGGACAAATTCCATGGCGGATGAAAGCTCGTACGTATCGCTTTCGGAGACCTTCATATGTTTTTTGGTAACTTCACGAAGCCCCTTCACACGGTCTAACTCCCGGAAGTATGCCTCCAGCGGCATGTCGTCTGCGATTTCGATTCGGTTGCCCGATTCAAACCACCGCACGACAGCTCCATACTCCGAATCATCTTGTTGTCTGTTCTCAGCAGTCTGCTTTGCGCGGCGTTGGAGCGGGTCCGGAAAATATTTTTTGAACACCTCCCGCACCGCCTTGCCGACGAGCGCTTTGCTGATTTTAATCGCTCCCTCTTGTTCCCCCTCAAAGACTAACTCCACCTTTCCCGTCATGCCCGGGAGGGCGTGCAGAAGGTCGCAAATACGGGGTACCACGCACGGGTCGTTGAGCACAATCGCGCGGCGTTCCGCGTTGCTGACCAGATTTTCCATTGCAGAAATCGTAAACCGCGCGCTCACACCGGATTTCTGGTCGACAAACTCGCTCTTGCGCGCTTCAAACGCAACCTGCTCGATGATCTCACGAAAATAATGCGGAATGGTTATTTTCCGTCCATCGCGCTGTAGCCATGCTTCCTGCCCGGTGATGGTGATGGCGTCTTCCAACGTGCGCGGGTAGTGTGTGATGATTTGTGAGTCAATGCGGTCTTTGAGCGGCGTGATGAGGTTTCCGCGGTTCGTGTAATCTTCCGGGTTCGCGGTGAAAATAATAATGACATCGAGTGGAATCCGCACGTTGAAGCCGCGGATCTGGATATCCTTCTCCTCCATGATATTAAAGAGGCCCACCTGAATGCGCGGCTGGAGGTCGGGTAATTCATTGATGGCGAAAATACCGCGGTTGGTGCGCGGAATAATGCCGAAATGAATCGCCCCCTCGTGCGCATAGTGCAGTCGCTGAGTCGCCGCTTTGATCGGGTCGATGTCGCCGATAAGGTCGGCAATCGTGACGTCCGGCGTCGCGAGCTTCTCCGAGAAGCGCGCATCACGATGGAGCCACTCAATTTCTACTTCGTCTCCAGATTGTTTTACCAATTCCGTACAGCGTTTGCAGACCGGTTTGAACGGGTTATCGTTGATTTCACAGCCTTTCACGACAGGGACATATTCATTTAACAGCGAGGGGAGCATTCGCACTATGCGCGACTTCGCCTGACCGCGCAATCCGAGCAAAAGAATATCGTGCTTCGCTAAAAGTGCGTTCACGAGGGCCGGAATGACCGTTTGTTCATACCCGATAATGCCGGGAAAGAGTTGTTCGCCGGTTTGCAGTTTTCGTATCAGGTTGTTGCGCGCTTCGTCCTTTACTGATTGGACTGTATAGCCGGAACTCCGCAACTCGCCAATTGTTCTTGCCTGGTTCATTGTTGTATATACTCCTCAGAAGCAATATAAAAGGCTTCGGTGCAAAATGCAATGTCGCAAGACGTAAAGATGTACCGCTATATACTCTCCGGTGTTGGGCGATGTGCTGTTTTGAAGAAAAAAATGTGTTAGGAGTGTCGTCCGCCTTAGGCGGACGGCACTGCGTCAACAGGGTTGATGCAGTCCTGTATTAGTCTCAAGATGTACCACCATCCGTTGTTGAAACTGCTACAAGAAAATGGTACCTTTCATCTGCATGGGTGTATCATTTAAAACATTGGTGGTTCGCTTTAGTTCCGTGGGTGATATCGTGCTCTCGACCCCTCTTTTGAGAGTGTTGCGGGCAAAATTTCCGAGCGGGCAAATCGATTATGTCACACGGACTGAATATGCAGAACTCGTCAAGAATAATCAGAATCTGAACCTTGTTCACGAATTCGATGCGCGGGAGGGATTCCAGGGACTGCGTTCGCTCAAACGAAAGCTGAAAAAGGAGCGCTACGACCTCGTGCTCGATATTCACGGAAGCCTTCGGAGCCGTTTCCTGAGGACAGGCTTAGGAGCAAAGGACGTTCTCGGTATAGATAAACGAAAGCACGAACGGTTCATGCTTGTCAAATTCAAGCAGAACCTCTATAAAGAAATTGTTTCCGTCGCAGACCGATATATTGAGCCGTTACATACGTTCGGCGTGAAGCCCGACGGAAAAGGCACGGAATTACATATTCCGGATGAAATCCTGTTTGGTGTTTCAGGTAAAATTGCTACCTTGCAGTTGAACCGGTTTGAAAAAACTATAGGTTTATGCCCATCCTCCCGGCACATGACGAAGCGCTGGCCCTGGGAACGTTTTGCCGATTTAGCTGTTCGATTAATACGCGAGCACGAGGCGAAAATTTTGCTGTTCGGAGGTCCAGAGGATAGAGCGCTGAGCACGCAGATCGTTGAGGTGATTACGAAAGAGACGGGAGCCGAGCGCGTAACGGATTTCAGCGGGCAGTTTTCACTGCTGGAGACTGCGGCGGCGATGGAGTTTTGCGACGCCGTCGTTTCGAACGATTCAGGGTTGATGCATATTGCCGCGGCTATGAATAAAAAGCTCATTGCGATCTTCGGCTCCACAGTGCGCGAGTTCGGTTTTTTTCCGTTAGGGCAAGATACGAGGGTGGTAGAACGGTCTGGACTGTCATGCCGTCCGTGTTCGCACATCGGTTTGCCGGATTGTCCTGAGGGACATTTCCGGTGCATGAAGGATATTGCAGTCGATGAAGTTGTTGCATCAGTACAATCATTACTAGGACGCACAATTGTGCAACAGAAATAATATCATGAGGAGAGTGCGATGAAACGTTTGCGGAACCATCCGTTTATTGTGTTTCAGCTGGCATTGATGGCATTAGTCTTTGTCGCTATCGTATTTACTGTTACTGCTTGTGAAAGTGATTCCGTGAATGAACCTGACCCAGCCTGTGGGAGCGGACGGCTGACATGGGATTCAAAAGCCGAAGTGTGCCGCGATGATATCAATAATACAATCGTTCCGTCTAATTGTTGTAACCGGTAGATTATTGAGTAGAACGCTCAAGTTTTGTATATTTATTAAAGAATGCAGACCCCGTAGTCCCGATTCACCCCGCGAGCGAAGCGAGTGGAAGGTGAATCGAGGATCCCGTACAACGGGACTCAATTGGATAGAGCAACAGCCTTTTCAGAATCCCGCCGCATGTTGGCGGGACTAAGCTCATAGTTAAAGAAACAACGACCCCGTAGCTCAATTGGATAGAGCAACAGCCTTCTAAGCTGTAGGTTGCGCGTTCGATTCGCGCCGGGGTCACAGAACGCGGTCTCCCCAAAAGAAATCCGGTTATACCACCTTACGGAAAGCACCAGAATAAATTTCTACATGCCAAAACAGTATCTTATCGCCCTTCTTGCCGTCGCCGTACTGGTCGCGCTGTCGGTATTGTTTGCACCGGTAACCTCGACGCTTGAACGTCAAGCATTAGACCTGAAGTACGCCGTACGGGGTCCAATCGAAGCGGATACGAATGTCGTTATTCTCTATTTTGACAACGACGACATTACGGCGCTGGGCGGCGGCAGTCTCAAGCGAAATTTTTATGCCCTCATGATTGACGTCCTCACACAAGTCGGCGCGTCGGCGGTTGGCATTGATGTGTATTTCGGCGAGCGGCAGGCAGAATACCCCGAGTATGACGACTTGCTCTCGCGTACGCTGGAACATTCCGGAAAAGTTGTTTTTTCATGTTACTTCCGCCAAGTCAACACCCCTCCCAACCCGCTGCGAAACGATGCTGTGCCTGAACGCTTCCGTTATCCCGAGGAGATGCCCGGCATTCGCGGTGAGCATCTTCAGCTTCCGATGAGTGATTTTCTTGAGCGCGTGGCGGGTGTGGGACATATCAATTTGTCCGAGCAATCAGACCGGGAAGTCCCCCTGTTTATCAAAAGTAACGGCTCATCTGTTGCGGCTTTTTCTGTTGAACTCGTGCGAGTGTTCCAAAAAGTTTTAAGGGAACATGTGAACGTGGATGGGGGTGTGGTCTCGGTGGGCGAACGCTCAACGTTGAAATTTTCCATTGATAGCAATGGGGAAGCGAGTGTGATGTACCCGGGACCTCTATCATCGTTCAGGGCGTACCGCAGTGTCGAAGTCTTGCGGTCCTTTGAATTACAGCGAGCGGGATTTTCCCCGCCGCTCGACCTTTCCCTGCTGAAAGGTAAAATTGTTCTCATAGGCATCATCGGCGAGGGAAGGAGTAATTTTTTCTCTTCTCCGTACACTTCTGCATTTCCGGCTATTGCATTCCATGCGACAGCTATTGAGAATGCATTGAGCAACCGGTTTTTAGCGGAATCGGAATTCATCATCAATTGTTTGATTGCATTCATTCTTGCTCTCGCAGGGGTGTTCGTAACGGCACGATTCGGTGAAGTGAAGGGAGTCGTTGGGTCGCTCGGTTTTTTTCTGCTTTACGCAGTTGCATCGTTTTTCTTGTTCACCCAGTGGTATATCTCCGTGCCCCTCGTTCAGCCGTTACTGGTCATGTTGTCGGCTGTCATCTTGACCGTTACGTTCGAGCACCGCATGGTAAAAAACAAAGTCGCAGCTCTGGAATCGGAGAAAGCGCTTGCGGAATCGGAACTTCGCGCCCGTGAATTGAAAGTGCAAACGTTAGAGCGCGAACTGGCTGATGAAACGATCAAAGCGGATACTCTCAAAGAGGTCCGCCTGACCGACGAAATCAATCGGTATAAGAAAGACATCAAAGACCTTTCCTCAAAGGTTACCGACTTGGTGAAATTCGAGCTTGCCGAATCCCAGCAGGAAGAAGGCGTAAGCACCTATGAAGGGATTATCTACGACCACTCGGGAAAAATGTCGGACGTCGTACAGCTCGTCGAGAAAATCGCCGCCAGCGATGCCAACGTGCTGATTTTAGGAGAAAGCGGCACGGGCAAAGAATTAGTGGCAAAGGCGATTCATCATAAGAGCAACCGGCGGGAAAAAATGTTTATGGCAATCAACTGCGGAGCGATTCAAGAGACGCTGTTGGAAAGCGAATTGTTCGGTCATGAGAAAGGGGCGTTTACCGGCGCGGTGCAGGAAAAGGCGGGCAGGTTCGAGCATGCAGACGGCGGCACGATTTTTCTGGACGAAGTGGCTGAAACCAGCGAAGCGTTTCAAGTGAAACTTCTGCGCGTGGTGCAACAGGGTGAATTCGAGCGTGTCGGTTCGAGCACGACAAAAAAGGTCAATGTCCGCGTTCTTGCGGCTACCAATAAGGAAGTGAAAGCCCTGCTGAAAGAGAAACACTTTCGCGAAGACTTATACTACCGGTTGAACGTCTTTACCGTTCAGCTTCCGACGCTTCGAGAACGAAAAAGCGATATTCCCCTCTTGACGAATTATTTCATCAAGCGGGAGGACGCGGGGCTTTCCATATCGACAAGCGTGATGGATGTCTTTTTGCAATACAACTGGCCCGGTAATGTGCGGGAACTCGAAAGCGCCGTTCAGCGCGCGGCGATTTTGGCTAAAGCCGACGGCAGGACGTTGATACGGCTCAAAGATATTTCAGACGACGTGACGAGTCTTCTGGAGGGAAAACTTCAGCTCGAAGACCAGATCCTTGAACTCCTGCGCGAGAAAAAATTTTCACGCAGTTCGATTTCAGATACGGCGCAAGAATTGGGCGGCATGCATCGCGGCACGGTGGCGGAGCATTTCCGCGGAACATGTTTTAGATATTTCTTTGAAAGCGGCTGGGATCTCCAGCGTGCCGTCCAGCAATTAGCAGGGTCGGTCAATTCGGAATCGAATACCCGAGTACGGAGAAAACTCGTCGAATATCTGCAGAATGCCGTAGAGGGCTTACCGACCGGCATCCCCTTTGAAGAGATACATCCCAATATGAAATCGAAGTATAAGAACCTTCCCCAACGGTACCATCCTGTGCTCGATGAGGTTGTGCGTGCCTACCTTCAGGGCAAGTGGACGGTAGGCGCCGAAGAGCTGAATACCACATCCTCCCAGTAATTTTTTCCTCTTGTAGCGGCTTTTGTGCACTGTACTGCCGGAATTTTATCCATTCCGGCAGTACGACCCCTAAATTCCGGCAGTACAGAAAATCTCCGTTATTCTTTCTCCTCAGGCTTTTCCGCATAAGTTATTGTGAATCAGTCGTTTAATTCTCTTCCGGCAATAATTACTTCTTTTTTAACTATGGCACAGGTATTGGATATGAAATACGCAGAGAAGATGTCCTTTACGCCGTTTTTCTTGATGAAAACCCTGTTTCTAACACCAAAGTTTTTCATTCACAGCTCACTATTGTTAAACGAACCAGGAGGGCTTCAGCATAATATAAGGTGAGTATATTCGCCCACCAGTAATAACATGGTGCTGAAGATGGTATCGACAGTCAGGGTTACTCGCCTGGCCATCGCGAGGCTCAACGACTGTCGAACGGGGCGGATCATCACCAAGCCTAAGAATGTTGAGGCGGCTGTCGGTTTGAGGAAACCGACAGCCGTACTCACGTTACCTGAAGTGAGCAGTGAAGAAATCGATACAGAGTTTTGACCTGAAAAAATACAAGAGATTTGTAAGGCTGTTACGAGAGGAGAGCACAAAGACATGGGAATTCACATTTCCACAAAAGCGGGACGAGAAAAAGTACTGCGCCATGTTGTTCATAACCGGAAAGGCATTGTGAGTAAAACGGAGTTGAAGCATGAGACAACGAAAGCCGCGCCGCGTCCAGACGTCGTCACAGAAAAAGAGCGCCGGTATTTTGAATATCTGATTGAAAACGAGCCGCTCTTGCAGGATACGGTCGGCTTGCTGATAGACGGCGACGCATATCCGTGTGAATACAGCGGCAACCAAGAGCCGCCGCTCGAAAACAGCGCGCACATACACTGGGGCCGTGTGGTGCGGAATATTTCCGAATCGGTGAATTTCAGCAAAACAAGTCCGGACGTCGTAGAAGCATCCATCGTTACGACGATCGAGGGTGCGATGAAAATTTCCGCGCCCTACCATCTCAGCCGCCGAAAGCGTCACGCGGTGCTGTTCAAACCGTTTCAGGAAACATGCACCCGGAACGTACTGTTTCATCGTATCAGCCGGTCCTCGGACCCTTCGCAGGCATGGAAAGTGGCGATGATTTCCGGCGGGCAAGGCGGCACGACTCTTGCAGAAATGACTATCGATGCGCTACGGTTGAATCTTGAGGGAGAGTCCATCGAAGCGCATTCCGCTTTTCAGCATTCGTTCATTTTGAACGGCAACAAACATGTCACCCCGCTTTTGAAAGCGAACCAACAAGTTGATATCGCGATGACATTGCGCTCCAAGGAAATGGAACAAAA
The DNA here is from genome assembly GCA_036507435.1 of Bacteroidota bacterium. GTDB lineage: Bacteria > Bacteroidota > Ignavibacteria > UBA10030 > UBA10030 > JAKEEG01. The sequence continues at coordinate 355 of DATCJD010000280.1, read as the reverse complement.
TATGATCGCAATCCGCTCAATGGCCTGCGAAGACACCCCAGCACGTGTTCAGCTTCAATTGCAAGGAGACAGCAGGCAGGATGTCGAGTATTGCCAGACGTATTCCGGTAAAATGCGTGCGGGCGCATTGCCGGGCATCCAAAGTATTGTGGTGGAGGCGATTTCCCGCTCGTCCCTCTACGAGACCGGATCGCCCATTTCGTCCAATTTTTGGATTTTTCCCGTTGTAATACTGTAGTTTTTCCATTTGTGATGGCGGTCGTTGATTTTTAGCGCGAAATTGAGCTTATTTTAGATGATTGTTGAAAGGCAGGAACCTACCATGTATCGTCTCATAATGTCTTTATCCGCAGTA
>DATCJD010000279.1:0-5177 GCA_036507435.1 Bacteroidota bacterium | reverse complement strand
ACATCACTTCGCTTTCGATGAAAATAATAGGGTTTTCATCGCGAATGGCGGATTTCAACAATCCTTTCGCGTCCTTTTGAGTTGAAGGTGCGATCACTTTTAATCCAGCAATGTGAGCGTAAATTGATTCGAGAGCCTGGGAGTGAGTTGCCGCGAGGTTGTGCGCCGCTCCGCCGGGACCGCGAAAAACAATCGGGACATGAAAATGCCCGCCTGTCATCGAATACATTTTCGCCGCATTGTTGGCGAGTTGGTCGTAGGCGACGAGTGAAAAATTCCACGTCATAAATTCGACGATGGGGCGGAGGCCTACCATTGCGGCGCCGATACCGATACCGGCAAACCCAGCTTCGGCAATCGGCGTATCGATGATGCGCTTCTCGCCGTATTTCTGCAGTAACCCTTGGCTGACTTTATACGCGCCTTGGTATTGTGCGACTTCTTCGCCCATCAAGAAGACGCGCTCATCACGCGCCATCTCTTCATCCATCGCTTGATTCAGCGCTTCACGTAAACTTACGACCGGCATTCGGTTCTCCTGTTATTCGACATAGACGTCCGTCCACAAATCATCCGGGGGAGGTTCTGGGCTTGATTCCGCAAACTCTACGCATTCCGTCACCATTTTCTTTATTCGCTTCTCCGAAGCCTCAACGTCAGCGTCATCGAGGATTCCTTCGGTCTTTAAGATTGCTGTAAAGAGGTCAATGGGGTCGTTCCTTTTGTAGGCTTCGACTTCTTCTTTTGTGCGATAGTGGCCATGTGTAGGGTCGGACATCGAGTGGCCGCGGTATCGGAACGTCTGAATGTCCAGCAGGGAAGGTTCGTAGGTCTGGCGAGCGTGCTCCACGGCGGCTTTCGTCGCTTTATAGACTTCAAGCACATCGTTTCCGTTTACCACCGCACGCCGCATATCGTAGGCAAGAGCTTTTTTCGAAAGATCCTCAACCGCGGATGAACGCTTAATAGCCGTTCCCATGCTGTATTGATTGTTTTCTATGATATAGATGGCAGGTAGTTTCCAGAGTGCGGCTAAATTAAGTGCTTCGTGGAATGCTCCAATATTTGTCGCGCCGTCGCCCATGTAGCAGAGGCAGACTTTTTTCTCGCCACGATACTTACTGGCGAATGCCGCTCCAGCCGCGAGCGGAATATGCGAGCCGACGATAGCATGACCGCCGAGGAAATTCTTTTCGCGGTCGAAGATGTGCATCGAGCCGCCTTTTCCCTTTGTTGTACCGGTAACTTTACCTAACAACTCCGCCATTATCGCTTTAGGGTCGACACCCTTGGAAATAGCGAGTCCATGGTCACGGTAAGCGGTGATAGCATAGTCGTCGGGGTTGAGTGCGCCGATGGATCCCGTAGAGACGGCTTCCTGTCCATTATAGAGATGGCAGAAGCCGCCGATCTTGCCGTTGCGGTACAATTCAGCGGCTTTCTCCTCGAAGCGACGCATGAAGAGCATCTCCTCGTGCCATTTCAATAATGTTTCCTTGGAAAGCCCAAGCAGGCGTGAGGCTTGCTTTTTAGGAGCTATGGCTGTAGCGCTATCGGTCATTGTGCTCTTATGTTGTGGCTAAATGCAGAAAGAGGAACGTTCAAATCGTCTCGAATATAGTAAGAACTTAACAAAAATCAAAAGAAAGTTGTATGGTGCAAAATATGCTCAATAATAATACTTGACAAATATATGATATAGTTCGTTATATTGTAGTCGTCAGAAGAAGCCCATCTCCTCACATTGAAAAAAACGCGCCGAACGTATGTTGACAACGTACACCCATGAATCCCCTCATTTTAGTCAAAAAAACAGTTGTGGTTTTAATGCACCGTCGTTTCATGTAATAACTCACATCATTCACACTTAGGGAGCACTTCCATGCATCAGGTCTCTTCACAATTGAACCTACCTTTGCGCGCAATGATAGTAGCGGCATTGCTCGTCTTGATGTCGAGCGGGCGGGTTTACTCGCAGGGCGTGACCACTGCGGCGCTTTCCGGAATTGTTGCCAATGACAAGGGTGAAGCATTGACAGGCGCGAACGTTATAGCAACTCATGAGCCCAGTGGTACTCGGTACGGGGCTTCGACCCGGGTCAATGGTCAATACAATATACACAACATGAAAATAGGAGGACCGTACACCATTACGGTTTCCTATGTCGGATATAAAAAGCAGAACCAAGGGGAAATTTATCTCAGTTTAGGTCAAGAGGCAACAGTAAACTTTGAGCTGGTGGAAGAAACGATTCTCGGGAAAGAGGTCGTTGTGACCGCTGAGCGGGACGAAGTGCTCAACAGTGGAAGAACGGGAGCCGAGACGTATGTGTCTCCGACTCAGGTGGCAGGTCTCCCATCGGTCAAAAGAAGTACGAGGGACCTGACAAGGTTAGACCCGCGCAGCGACGGGAACTTTAGCTTTGCCGGTAGGAACTGGCTGTTCAATAACATTTCGCTGGACGGTTCCTATTTTAATAATCCTTACGGTCTGGACGACCCTGCTCCGGGAGGGCAGGCGAACGCAGAGCCCGTTCCGTTCGATGCAGTGGAGCAGGTTCAGGTTTCCGTCGCGCCGTTCGACGTTCGACAAGGCGGATTTAGCGGTGCAGGCATCAACACCGTTACCAAAAGCGGAACAAACCAGTATACGGGTTCGATCTACAGCTTTATCCGTAACGATGATTTCGTGGGGAATAAAGTCAGCGGCAAAGACGTCATCGCCAACCCGAACCTTTCGTTCAATCAATCGGGCTTCACTGTCAGTGGTCCACTCATCGAGAATAAACTGTTCCTGTTCATAAACGGGGAGCTTGAAAGGCGGGATGACGCCGGGACAAATTTTGTCGCCAGCCGCGGAACGCCGGGTTTCGGCATTTCCCGCGTGCGCGCGTCCACCATGGATTCTATCCGGACCCGCATGATCACTGAGTACGGGTATGACCCCGGCACCTATGAGGGCTATATCCATGAAACAAACAACGAGAAAATTCTCGCGAAGTTAGACTGGAACATCAGCGAAAGCCACAACCTGACCTTCCGCTATAATTTTCTGGATGCGTGGCGAGAGCTCCCGCCGCATCCCTTCGTGCTCAGCTTTGGCGGTACCGGTCGCGGTCCTAACGAAAATAGTCTTCCGTTCTATAAATCCGGATACCGCATCAACAACGAGTTAAGCTCGTTCGCGCTGGAAGTCAACAGCAGGTTTGAAGATTTTTCGAACAGGTTCTTCGCAAGCTATAACCGTTTTCGTGATTTCCGCGAGCCCTTCAGCGAGGATTTCCCAACAATTGAAATAGGGGAGAATGGCGTCACCTATACCACGGTGGGACACGAGCCCTTTTCGATCCATAACATCTTGGACCAGGATGTACTTCAGTTGACGAACAACTTCAGTTACTTTACTGGAAGTCATGTGTTAACGTTCGGGGTCAATTATGAACTGTTCAAATTTTTTAATTCCTTCAACATCTTTCGCCACGGCTTATTCGGGTTACCCTTCGCCGCGACGACTTTTTTCTCTCTGAGCGATTTCTTCGCGGCGACAGATCCGAACAACCCGAATCAAATCGACTTCCGCGGGATGATTGGCACCGGTCCGTATAAAGGAGAAGATACAGACGTCGGACAGCTTGCCTTTTACGCACAGGACGAGTATCTCGTCTCGTCAAACTTTAATTTGACGTACGGTCTTCGCGTGGACTTTCCGATCTATATCACAGAGCCTGTCGATAATCCGTACTCACGCGGATTAACCGCTCTCGATGAAAACGGGCAGCCGGAAGTTGTCGACCAGAGTAAACTCCCAGACTCAAAGCCGCTCTTCTCGCCGCGCGTCGGGTTTAACTGGAATGTCACTGGCGACCGCTCGACACAACTCCGGGGCGGCACCGGCATATTTACCGGACGGTTGCCATTTGTCTGGATCGGAAACCAACTTTCTAACCCCGGAGCCAATCCTAACATACCGGCTCATCTCCGCTCGTTCGACGTAAATGCAACGGTTCAGGATTTTAAGTGGCCCCAGATCTGGACGACGAACGTGGCGATCGACCACAAGCTACCGTGGGATGTGCTCGGAACGGTGGAGCTGCTCTACGGTAAAGATATCAACGCCGTGTATGTGCGTAACGCAGACCTCAGAAGTCCGGTTAGCACCTTGCCGGATGGCAGACCGTTCTACGGCGGGGCAGGGAACAACGAGTTGAATCCGGATTTCGGCGCGGGTATTTATGTGTTGGACAATACCGACGAAGGGTATAACTTTACTCTTACCGTGCAACTGCGAAAGCAATTTGAATCGGGTTTTAACACTAGCGTCTCGTATAGCTACCTCGAAGCAAAGAACCAGATGAAATCAACAGAAATTGCAAGCGTCCTCTGGGCGGAAAACCCCGTCGAGGGGAACCCCAATCAGCCGGGCTTAAGTTATTCCGAGTTCGGCAACCGGCACCGTCTTACAGGCGTGGCGACCTACCGGCACCAGTGGTCCGATGCGCTCGCAACGAGCTTTGGCGTTTTCGTGGAGGTAGCTGAGGGCAACAAATTTGTCGGTGCGGGTGGCAATCGCTATTCCTTCGTCTACTCGGGCGACGTGAACGGCGACGGTATGGCAGGGAACGACCTGATATACATTCCCCGCAGCCAGAGCGAAATCATCTTTGCCGACGCAGCGACGGCGCAGCAGCAATGGAATGACCTGAACGTCTTTATCGAGCAGGATGATTACCTGAAAGAGCATCGTGGCGAGATTGCAAACCGGTTCGGCGCGCTGAATCCGTGGTTCAGCAACATCGACCTGAAAATCCTGCAGGACATTTCATTCAACTGGATGGGCAGAACGCAGACGTTGCAGCTCAGCCTGGATATCCTCAACGCGGCGAACCTGATTAATTCTGAATGGGGGGTACGAAGCATCGCCACATCAGCCGCAACATCCCCGTTGCAGCTTATAGACCATAACGGTCCCGGCGGCGCCCCTCGGTTTAGGTTTACTGCGCCATCTGCTACGTTTATCGACGACCCCGGATTGTTCTCGCGGTGGCAGGCGCAATTTGGAGTTCGGTACATTTTTTAGCTGAAGCGTCCGTAACGAAAAAAGCCCGACGATTGTCGGGCTTTTCTCGTTTTGCGGGGCCGACCCGACTTAAAATGTCGGGGCTGGCGGGACTCTCCCG
>DATCJD010000278.1:0-5498 GCA_036507435.1 Bacteroidota bacterium | reverse complement strand
GGAGGTGGTAATGTCCATAGGCTGGGTGAGCTTCCCGTGGAAATCGTAATCGTTCAGGTTTGATTTCTTGATAAGCGCTTCGCTGATGCGGTTTTCTTCCATCATCTGCTGGAAGGTGGTGAAGCTAATCTCATACTCCGTCTCTTCGTTGCTCTTGAAAGCGTACATGACGAGGAAGACAGCAAGCAGAATACCCAGCCAGCTTGCGATGACGCGGCCGACTTTATTCCAGTTAAACTCGTCGTCGCGGAATTGTTTGTTCTGTTTTCGTTGCGGTTTTTGAGGTGCCATTTTTTTCTTCTGTTGATTGCCGTCCCGTTGTGTTGGGCCGGTTGAATCATCCTTATTCCAACTCGTACTCATAACTCTTCTTTCCAAACATACTACGCTCAGCCGTTATCACGGTGTTGTCCCGGTGGCGTCCAAGCGATAAATCGCCCGTAAGTTACGAACTTTTTGCGCGTAGTCCAAGCCGTAGCCGATAACAAATTCGGGCGGAATCTCAAACCCTACGTAATCAAGCGGAAAGTCTATTTTTGCGACTGATTTCTTGTATAACAATGTAACAATACGAACCGAACTGGGGTTCTCGCGTTGAACAAGTTTTTTGATGAAGTCAATCGATAACCCCGAATCGACGATGTCTTCGACAAGAACGATATCGCGCCCAGTGACCTGACAGTTTAGGTCCTTCAGCAATGTAACCTGCCCGGAAGAAATTTTTGCGTCGCCGTAGCTCGACAGTTTGAAAAAATCGACCTCGCAATCGACGGTGATGTCCCTGATGAGATCTGAGAAAAAGATAAACGAACCGTTCAGGATGCCGATGAAAATCGGGGTTTTACCGCGGTAGTCGTTATTCAATTGCGCCGCAAGCTCGTGTACTCGTTTACGTATTTGCTCTTCCGAAAGATACAGCCTAAAACGCTCTCCGTTGACGGTCACCACGTCGCTCATAGTGTGCTCACAGTAGTGTGGACGTTTGAGTTGGGAACATATTGTAATTTCACGACAGATGCTGTCGTCGGGGTCACCATAAAACGCTCGTCCAGCCGGTAGCCGCATACCCAGACAATCTCGCCGTTTGACTCCAGCACTGGGACGTGTTGCTTTTCGAACAGCGGGACTTTCGCATCGACGAAGAAATCGCTGAGCTTTTTCTTATTGTGCAACCCAAGCGGAATAAACCAATCCCCCGTCCTCCAGTTCCGGAGCACCAACTGTGTACCCAGCCGTTCCGAATCAACAAACTCACTTGTGCTCGTGCCGCGGAGTTCTTTCGGCAGAGCTGTCTGAGGCTCCGCCAAAAATTCGAACCGGTCAAACTTGTAATGCCTTCCGATTTCAATGGGTAATGTGAACTCGTGTAGTTGCAGAGGCGATCTCAATACCAAATGATCCCTATCCCGATAGACAGTGACGGAAGATGAAAGCGAGAGAGAGCGTCCTGTTTGTCCGGCGCACAGGTCGAGCACGTTGAACAGCTTCTCCGCTCTCGGTTCGACATTGAGCTTACGGAACACAGAAAGGAGAATCTCGTCCTGCACGAGAGGCGATTGTTTGAGCAGTTCTGGAATATTGATAGCCGTTCCGGCATGTATTTCGCTGACTACCTGAGAATAAATGGGAGCTGTCTCAGCAAAGACTCGTTGCCCCGCTTCCCGCATGATCTCGGAAATCCTATTGAGCGACTGTGCAATGTTCGTTTCGAGGCTTGCTTCAAGGTAAGGAATTACATTCAGGCGAATACGGTTGCGCGTATATTCATGCGACGCATTGGATGAATCCTCGCGAAAGACGACTCCGGCTTCGCTTGCAAATTGGTTGATTTCCTTACGATAGGCAAACAACATTGGACGGATGACCGAACCCTGTTCGCGGCGGAGCGGGATGCCGGCTAATCCGTGCATGCCGCTTCCGCGCAGTGCGTTCATCAGGACGGTCTCGGCGTTATCGTCTGCGTTATGTGCGGTGGCAACAGCGTCTGCTTGTGCTTCCTGCCTGACCTGCTCAAGAAACCGGTAGCGCAATTCGCGCGCTGCTTCTTGTTTCCCGATGTTGTGTGTATGCGCAAACTCTTTCGTTGCGACGCGTGCTGAATAAAAAGAAAAACCGAGCGACTCAGCCGTATGTCGGACAAATGCTTCGTCTCCGTCGGATTCCTCGCCGCGCAGTTGATGGTTGACGTGACCAATGCTTAATGTCAGATTCCATCGTCGTTGCAATTCGACAAACAGACTCAGCATCGTCATCGAATCCACCCCGCCGCTGACGGAGAGTACAACCCGTGCGCTGGGCGCAAGGAGTTCTCGAGACCGGATGAATTCCTCAAAACGAGATCTGAATTGTTTTCTTAATGCTGACATAGTTACTTTATAATAGAGGATACAAAAAGTTTTGGTCACGTATTGACTATACGTGACCAAGACTTTTATTATAACTGAGCATATTACCCAAGCGCATAGCGGCGGAGGAATTCCTCCGGCAAAGTCCCTTCGGGAGAGAACCCACGACCTCCGACTTAATATTCTTGCTCGTAGCGGGGGAGGGATTCGAACCCACGACCTACGGATTATGATTCCGACGCTCTAACCGACTGAGCTACCCCGCCCTACTATATATAGAGAAAGAAACCCTCCGAAAGAATTATATTTTCGGAAGGTTCATTAAAAGATAGCGGATTTAGCCCAGAGATGCAAGAAAAAAGCCGGGAAGTGCAGTAGTTATTCAGTGCGAACCGTTGCCCGCTTTTCGAATCTCATTCGGCACGTATGGGTCGAACCACGGAATGTGTTCGTAGCCTTCAAAGGAATTGAGTTTCTGGAGCGGTGTGAGTCCGCCGAGTGAAGCAAGCGACCTGTGATTGTTATGGAAGAAAAGAAATGTAGTTAACCCGTTCACAATTTTTTCTTTCGAAGCGCCATCAAGATTCCCCTCGAGAGTCGCGGCGTAACTGTATTTTGAAGCAAGGCCGAGGATTGGTTGCTCAGTTGTGTCGAGAACGATGGAATGAAAAATTCCCTGTTTTCTTGCTTCTGCTGTAAACTGGTGGTGCGATTGCAGTGCTCCAAGCTTTGTAAATTCCGGGTTAGCTCCTGTGCGAATCTCTGTGATGGGGAAGGGATATCGCTCCGCCATGAATTGTAAGAAATCGATGGCAGACGCCTGTGTAGAGGTGACATACATGCGTGCAATTTGCAGGTGTGTGCAAATATCGACGGCTGAAAAGAGTACGGGTTGCCACTCATCCCAGCGGAAAGGAAGAGGCTTCAGGTCAACAACGATGAGTGATCCCGGCTTGGGCGCCGTCTCATGAATAGTATTAATGAGTTCAGCCATCTGCGACATGCCAGCGGATTGAAGCATCGTCCAAATACATTCATCGGCGTCGTATGTCTCGCCCTGTTCCTGTTTTTTAGCAGAACGAGCAGTAGCGATTTGAACCTGCATAAATTGTTCCTTCACAAACGTAAAAGCTTTGGCCTACTCTCTGTAAGCTCTTGATATATTCCTCCAGCATCGTGCCAGACGTCGTTCAGGAAAGTTTTTTGGGCGTTAATATTAGTATCGAGAATGGCGCTTCATTCATTAGGAGAATTTGCATATTTTGGTTACCTTTATTTGCCACGAAGTTGAAAAAAAGAAAAACGGTGTAATTTCTACAATCTGCCTGAAAAAAAGGCTTTATTGCTTTTGCGTGGGTCGATGGATATATTGGCTTGTCCAAGGTTTTGTATGCGGTGGGATAAATGAAATCCGTCAAAGAAGCGCGTGAAATTATTCTAAGTTCGGTCGCGGTTCAAACTGTGGAGCACGTCCCGCTTCTTCAGGCTCACCAACGTACGTTGGCGGTTGATCAGGTCGCGAGCGAAGACGTTCCCTCGTTTGATAATACCTCCATGGATGGGTATGCGGTGTTGTCTTCCGATACGGCGAAGGCAAGCGAATCCTCACCGGTGAAGCTCCGGTTAGCCGGCGAAGTTTCAGCCGGAACGACATACTCCGGTACACTCAACTCCGGTGATGTGGTGCGCATTATGACGGGCGCGCCGATTCCTCGCGGAGCTGACGCGGTGGTTGAGCAGGAAGCTGTCGGAGCGCGCAACGGGTCTGTAGAGGTCGGAACGCCGGTCCAGCCGGGCAGAAATATCCGCAAGAGGGGAGAAGACATTCGTGCGGGGAGCGTTGTCTTACAGCACGGAACATTTCTTCAAGCGTCGCATCTGGGAGCGCTCGCATCGATTGGCGTCACGACCGTTCCGGTGTATCGCAAGCCGTCTGTCGCCTTTCTCACGACGGGCAACGAATTGGTGGAGGTCGGCAAAACGCCTGCGCAGGGGCAAATACGAAACAGCAATGCCCACTCGTTATGGGGATTGATTCAAGAGGCGGGCGCGGAACCTGTGAACCTCGGCGTTGCGCGAGACAACGAGACGGAGTTACGCGAGAAACTTCGCGGAGGATTGAACCACGATGTGCTCGTCACCTCCGGTGGTGTTTCCGTCGGGACGTATGATTATGTGATGCAAACGCTCGAACAGTTAGGTGTTCGCCGGCAATTCTGGAAAGTGAACATCAAGCCGGGGATGCCGTTGTTCTATGGTACGTATCATGACGCGGAACGAAAGCGGGACATCCCGGTGTTTGGATTGCCGGGCAATCCGGTTTCGACGATGGTGACGTTCCTGCAGTTTGTCCGTCCCGCGCTCTATAAGATGACGGGGCGTGAAGGCAATTCCGTTCTTCGTTTGACGGCAACACTGGAGCAAGATATACGGAAGAAAGATACCAAGCGGCATTTCGTACGCGGTATTGTCCGGAATGAACGTGGCGGTCTCGTTGTCGCGGCAACGGGAACGCAAAGCTCCGGTGCGCTGACTTCCATGGCGAAAGCGAATTGCTTCATTATCATCCCGGAAGATACTCTGGAAATCAAAGCCGGGGAAGAAGCGGAGATTGAACTCTTGTGAAGCAATATTGAATGTCGAATAACGATTATTGAATATCGAAGGCGCATGAACATTACTCTCAAACTATTCTCGCTTGCGAAAGACCTCGCCGGATTTGAGGAGCGGCAAGTGCAACTGAACGACGGCGAACGCGCCGAGGCGGTGTTGCATCATTTGGTCGGAGTAAATCCGAAATTCGAGCAGTGGAAATCGAGCGTGCGGCTGGCGGTGAATTTCGAATACGTCCAGAATAACCACGAGTTGCGCGACGGCGATGAGGTGGCGGTGATTCCGCCCGTGAGCGGAGGATGATTCGAGTGCGGATTTAAGAGTGCGGAATGTGGACTGTGGACTGTGAACTGTGGACGTGAACATTGTACAGTGAATGATTTATATGGTAGAAATTACATCATCGAAAATAGATATTCAAAAAGTCGTTGAGTCGGTTGCGAGCGAGCAGTCGGGTGGGATGAATGTCTTTATCGGCGCCACACGCAACCACTCGCACGGCAAACAAGTGCGCGGACTCGAATACGAAGCGTACGAACC
>DATCJD010000277.1:0-7745 GCA_036507435.1 Bacteroidota bacterium | reverse complement strand
ACATCGCCAGCCACACGCCGAGGTGGACGTCGTAGCTGTTCGAGCCGAGGTATCTTCGGTTGTACGGCTTGATGACGATACCGCCGCGCTTCATTTCTTCAAGAATCCGGGAGTCGGAGAGAATCATGTAGTATTCCTTTTAAAAAAACATTGCCACTAAGACACGAAGACACTAAACAGCGTTAATTTTTCTTTGTGACTTAGTGTCTTTGTGGTAAGAGCTTTTCCGCGTTCTACGACACTAAACAACATTTTTTTAGAACCAAGAACATTGCCACTAAGGCACAAAGACACTAAATCGTGCTATTATATTTTTTTTTGTGACTTAGTGTCTTTGTGGCAAAGCTTTTTCCGCGTTCTACTACTGTAAAGAATATATCAACTGCCCAACCAATATACAAAATACAACCGCGGCAACTCCCACAAAGCGCCAGTTTTTTTCCGCCAAGAAGGCAAACAGCGCGGCAAGCACCCGAAGGAACGGCGTCAGCATTAACACCACCAACCCCGCGAACATCAAGAGCAGGGCGGTGGATTCGTTCGTCTGTCCGGATGTCAGCCCAATAAGTAATTCCCTGAGCGTCGGGTTATAGTCTACGGCCGGTTGCGCAGACTGAAACGTTGCAAGCAGAAGTCCCGCCGCCATCAGGACGGAACTTACCGCCACGCCTGCGCGCAAGAGCAAACCGATACGCCGCTCGTATGTTTTCGCTCGTTCCATGCTTACCGGAAGAACATCTGCGCTGAAATAAGAAAAAGCACACCGACGAAAATCCACGCTAATGTTTTACCATGAATACGCCTACTGATGCGCGTCCCGAGAAACGACCCGCCGAGCACGCCCAACACCGCCGCCGAGGCGAGAACGGCGTTCAAGTGTCCGTGGGAAAAATAAATGAACGCGCTTGCCGCCGCCGTCACGCCGATCATAAAATTGCTCGTCGCCGCCGCGGCTTTCATCGGCATGCCTGAGAGTAAATGCATCGCGGGCACTTTGAACGCCCCGCCGCCGATGCCGAGCAGTCCGGACAAGTTGCCCGCGAGCAGTGAAATCGCCATCGTACCGGGAATGTTCTTCACGGAGTACCGCACGACGGAGCCGCTCGCGTCGTCGTTAAACTCGCTGGCGAACGCACCGTTTGTCTCCGGAGCGTCCCCGTGCTTATTGTTTGCAGACCGCCTCAGCATGAGGAGGGCGGTGACCATCATAACCGTCGCGAAAATTTTTGTCAGCGTGGGTCCGCTCAGGACATTCGCCGTCAGCCCGCCGGCGATGGCGCCGATGACGGTGGCGACTTCCAACAGCATCCCGAAGCGCATATTGACCAGTCCGCGCTCGAGGTACACGGACGCGCCAGTGCTGGAGGTTGCGATCACCGCGACAATGCTCGTTGCAATCGCCTGGTGCACCGGTACGCCCGCGACCAGCACGAGGAACGGCACGAGAAATAATCCGCCGCCGATCCCCAGCAATGTGCCGATGGTTCCGGCGACAACGCCGCCAGTCAACAAGAGTAGAAAAGATTCTAAAGACATGTGTGTGTGAACATAACGCCTGCCTGTTGGCTCAGAGAGCGTGGGAGCGGAGGGGCAGGGGAGAAAAAAAACGCACTTCGAGTATAGCGAAAAGAGGGCTGAGTATCAACGAAAAGAAATGTAGAGACAGTTGTCTCGGTCCCCGAAGGGGCAGGCAGGAGACCTTCGACAACGCAGACAGGCAGGTCCATGCGCTCGGTGAGGACACCGTCGCTAACCGCGTCAATGCTCTTTGCGATTTGCGTAGAAGTTCATCACTCTTGTCGAAGGTCTCAGACCGAGACAAGCACTCATGCACTTGATGAGGACACCGTCGCGAAACAGCGCTAATGCTCTTTGCGGTTGGCGTAGAAGTTCATCAGCAAACCGACCATCGCCATATTGGCGATGAGAGCGGAGCCGCCGTAACTCAGGAACGGCAACGGGATGCCGATGACGGGCAGTAACCCGAGCGACATGCCGATGTTGACGAAGATGTGCGCGGCAAAAACTCCGATGACGCCGATCGCCCCAACACTGCCGAATTTATTATTTGAGATGGAGGCAATCTTAATGCCGTGGAACAGCAAGACTGCGAACGCAATCAACACCACCGAACCGCCGATGAATCCGAACTCCTCGCCCGGGACGCAATAGATGAAATCCGTCCATTGTTCCGGGATGAAATTCAACTGCGTTTGCGTCCCCTGCAAATAACCCTTGCCCGTCAGTCCGCCTGAGCCGATGGCGACCTTCGACTGGATGACGTTATACCCAGCGCCGAGCGGGTCGGATTCGGGGTTGAGGAACGTCGCGATGCGTTTCTGCTGGTAGGAAGGGAGATTGTCATACACCGTTTGCACCGACAGCCCGACGGCGAGCGTCAGCCCGAAGACCGCGCCCGCGGCGAAACGATTCTCATGTGCGAAGAAAATAATCAGTCCGGCGATGACGATAGAAATGAGAAAAATGGTTGTGCCGAATAATGCGCCAGCGGCGACGATGACCGGCGCGAAAATTGCGGCGAGCACGAAGTTCGACGCTCCCGCCCAGTACAGCACGGGGACGACCATAGCAAAGAAGATGATGGCTGTCCCTAAATCCGGCTGGGCAAGGATGAACATCATCGGGAGCACGACGATAAGCATCGTGCCGAGAAGGTGCTTCGTGTTGGAGATGCTGATGGTAGTCTTTGAAAGAAACGCGGCGAGGGCAAGCACTGTGGCGACTTTGGCGAACTCGGACGGCTGGATACCGAAATCGCCGACGCCGAACCAACTCTTGGAACCGGAAATCCGCGCGCCGATCATGAGGACGGAGAACAGCGCGCCGAGCGTCAGCGCGTAGATTGGCACGGCAAGCCTCTGGAGTAATTTGAAAGGAAAAAACGCCGCGACCAGCATCGCTACAACGCCGGCGATGACCCACACGGTTTGCTTCTCGAAAATCGCACCCGCGCCCGCGTCGTACGTTGCGCTGTAAATGGAAACCAATCCCATCGCAACAAGCGCGAGACAGACGAACAAACCTTTGAAATCGAAATATTCTCTAAAATAATCGAACACGCTAATGCTCCGTCACTTGAGTAACCTGCTTTACCGTATCCCGCGCCGCAGGTTTTGCGATTCGTTCGGGTAATTGTTTGGTGTTGCGCAAATACGTTCGTATCACTGCGCCGGCGATAGGCGCGGCTTTCGAGCCGCCGAACCCGGCGTTTTCGATCATCACTGCGACGGCGATGCTGGGATTTTCAAACGGGGCGAAGCCGACGTACCACGCGTGGTCGTCGCCGTGCGGGTTCTCCGCCGTGCCGGTTTTTCCAGCCGACTGAATACCGTAGATGCGTGCAAGTCCGCCCGAGCCGCCCGGCTCCTGCACCACGCGGCGCATCCCCTCGCGCAGTACGTCCATCACTGCAGGCTCAACGCCGGTCGTTTTCAACGGGTGACCAAGTTCTTCGACGGCTTTTGTTCGTTTATTCCGTATCGCCGCGACGGCGTGAGGCTTGTACAACGTCCCGCCGTTTGCTAATGCCGCGGCGTAACTCGCCATCTGCAACGGCGACACTCCGATTTCCCCTTGCCCGATTCCCAAACTCACGAGATACCCCTGCGTCCATTTTCCTTTTCCATACACGCGGTCGTAGTGTTCCGTATCGGGAATAAGCCCCGCGGTTTCTTCACTGATGTCGACGCCCGTCGGACTGCCGAAGCCGAACATCCTCGAATACTTCGCAAACCGCTCCAGCCCGATTTTCAGCACCAACTGATAATAGAATACGTTACACGACCGCAGGATGGACTCGACAACATTCGTTGAGCCATGCACGTGGAGGTCTTTGAACACCCTGTCCCCGAACCGGAACGCGCCGGTGCAGGTAATACGGTAATGTTCATCAATAATGCCGTCCTGCAGAGCGGCGGCGGCGATCACCATTTTGAAGGTCGAGCCGGGCGGGTAGCGCGTCATCGTCGCGCGGTTGAACAGCGGCTTGGTCGTGTCGCTGTTCAGCTGTTGCCACAATTGCAGGGGAGTGACGCCGCTGAACACAGACGGGTCGAAATCCGGTTTGCTCACCATGGCGATAATGCCGCCGTTATTGGGGTCGAGAGCGACCAGCGCGCCGCGTGTATTTGCCATCAGCGATTCGGCGAGCGTTTGCACGGACGCGTCGAGGTGTAGCAGGAGGTCGTACCCTTCCTTCGAGCGGATGTTACTGTTCCCGCCGTCGTAACTGCCGAGGAATTGCCCCTGCGCGTTCACGGAAAAAAATTCGAACCCCTTTTCGCCGCGCAGGCGTGTTTCGTAACTCGACTCAAGTCCGGAGGAGCCGACCACATCGCCGGGCCGGTACACTTCTGCGCTGCGGGAAAGCTGTGCGTCGGTAATTTCTTTGACGTAGCCCAACAAGTGCGTCGCCTGCATGGATGTTGTATAGGTGCGCTTGGATTCGACCTGGTAGTCGACGCCTGGGAGAGAGTACAGGATTTCTTCGAGCGCGGAGAGCGTCTTGAAATCCACATCGCGCTTGATACGCGTTGGACTGAACCGGGAGTACGCACGCCCTTTGGTAATTTTATCGGCGATTTCCTTCTTGTCCATCTGCAGGAGGGCGGCGAGCTTCTCAAGGTTAGCCGCATCGAATGCCGCCGGCGTGACCGTAACGGTGTAGGAGGGACCGACGTCCACCACGAGCGTTCCGTAGCGGTCGTACATATATCCGCGGATCGGTTCCTGAATGACGGCGCGGACGCTGTTTTCTTCCGACTTTTTTCCTAACTCTGTGTGATACAGCATTTGAAGCTGGTACAGCCGTCCGAGCAGAAGCAGAAACAGCAATCCGAGCACGGAGCGGAGAATCGTCGCGCGGGTTAACGAACCGAATGTTGGTGAGTCGAACATAAGCAAAAGAAGATTGCCACGAAGTCGCTAAGACACAAGGGGAATAATGTAAAAAAGATTTTTTTTGTGCCTTGGTGATTTTGTGGCGGAGTTTTGGTTGTTGTTTTATGTCAACGAATGTTTCCGGGCGAACACGAACACCGGCAGGAAGCCGAGCACACTTGTATACACTCCCGTGAGCACGCTGTATTGAAGCGTGGCGGCGACGAGCGAGACTTCAGTCCCCTGAAAGAAAATCATGTAATACAAAATATTGTGAATCAGCGACGCCAGAAAAATAATCAGCGCGAAACGGTACGTGCCGAGCGTGAGACCTGTTTTGTTTTCGTTGAAGAAATACCCCGCGGCAAAACCGGCGACAGTTTTTGCCAGCGCGGCGAGACCGAAAAACTGTGTTGTAGTCACGTCCTGCAATACACCGATTAAAAATCCCGCAACTGCCGCCTCTACCTGCCCGCGCCGGATGGCGATATACACAACCCAGATGAGCAGGAGGTCTGGACCGTATCCCGAAAACGAAAGAAACGGAACGAACGTCGTCTGCAGAAGGAGAAGACCGAGGGCGACAAGCGACGTGCGGAAATAGCGTTCCATGAGTATGCGAAAAAAGTAGGGAGATTTAGAGCGAGAAGCAACGAACTGTGTCAACTCACTGTTACCACCCCATTCGCTCGCGGAACGAAGTTATCTGTGTCGTGTGATGGCGTCCGTGCCATGCGTAGTGTTGCAGGACGGCATCGAGCTTCATAACACCATCTTCGGGATGGTTGAGCGTGCGCGAAAAATCGGACGGCTTTAGCGACTTCAGGAACATCACCCAGCGCGTATGCACGGACTCAAGTAATACCAGCGATGGTTCGAGGGGAGCGGTTTTTCCGTCCACTAATTCTGCCCACAGTTGTTGTTCGTACGGCTTGATCGTCGGGTGGTCTTCCGTCATGCCGAGCTTGAACCGTATGTACGCGTTCAAGTGGCTGTCCGGAATATGGTGCGTGATTTGCCGAATCGTCCACCCGCCTTCGCGGTACGGAATATCAAGTTGTTTATCGGTTAATCCCTTCACCGCCGCGCGCAAGTTTGCCGGTGCGTCGGCAATCTGTTGAATGAGCGCCACGCGCTCGTCGTCGGTGATGGTTTCTTTACGGGAAAATTTTCCAATTGGATAACGCGGGTCGGACATTGGTTCTCCTGATATGTTTGGTAGGGACGCACGGCCGTGCGTCCCTACACGTAATTATTTTGCAAATTTTCGAACGGTTTCTTGTTCCAACGCAATTCGCTCGGCTTCAGGAAGCCGGGCGATGACGAAGACTTCCTCAAGCCGCACGACGTCAACGCTCGGCGTAACGGTAATGGTCTTGAAAAGCGTGCCTAATTCCTCTGCGACCTCGCTTACAACGCCGATGCGGATATTCGGCGGAAACGTACTGCTGTATTCAGACGTCAGCACGACGTCGCCGGGGACGACGTCCATCGTCTTCACGACGTTTTTCAGCACAAGATGAACACCGTTCCATGCAATGATACCGTCCACACGGCTTCGTTCCACCTTGGCGCTCGCGCGGAATGACGTATTCAGCAACAGATTGACTATCGCATACTGCTCGCTTGTGGAAATAACCAAGCCGACGACTCCCGCCTCGTTGACTACGGGCATCAGCGGGCGCACGCCGTCCGCTTCGCCCATATCGAGCGTGAGCGTGTTGCGGGACAACGTAAGACTCTTGCTCACAACATTCGCCGCGATGAGCTTATCGGTCGACCGTTCCTTCAAGCCGAGCAAATTCCGCAGGCGGATGTTTTCCAGCCGTGCGTCGCGGAGCCTGCTCGCTTCGTCGGCAAGCTGGATATTCTGCCGGCGCAAGATGTTGTTTTCCGAGCGCAATGAAAAATAGGAGGGGATGAACGATAATTGCTCCTGCGCGACGCCCAGTGAAACGGTCGCAATCGTGCGGAGCCGCCTGACCTGCGTGTTGTCGTTCAATACCAGCAAGACGAGCGAAAGGGCAATCAGCCCGGACAGGATAACATACTCTTTAAAGAAGAGGAGAAGATTATAAAGGCGTTCTAACATGGAGCAGTTTCAAAAAAAAATCTAACGCGAAGGCGTCCCCGCCGAGCGTTTTAATAATCAACATCCTCGGCGAGACGCTCGACAGAGTCCGTCGAAGTCTGACGACCTTCGGATTAGAAAAGTTTCATTTTTGAGATGGATTCTAAATTAGCCCCTAATTTCTATATATAAAAACTTAGTCATATCTCCTGCTTTTCACGAGAACTTTCGAATACAGAGTCAGGTTTTCCAATACTTTTCCGGCGCCCCGCACTACAGCGGTGAGCGGGTCTTCGGCGACATGAATCGAAAGATTCGTTTCGAGTCGCAGGCGTTCGTCCAACCCCTTGAGCAATGCCCCTCCGCCCGTGAGCATGATGCCGCGGTCGAGGATGTCCGCGGAAAGCTCCGGCGGTGTGCGCTCGAGCGTCATCTTCACCGCTTCGACAATTTGCGCGATGGGTTCGTTCAACGCTTCGCGGATTTCCACCGAGCTGACTTCCGTCGTCTTCGGCACGCCATTGACGAGGTCGCGGCCCTTCACTTGAATGGTGATCTCTTCTTTGAGCGGCATGGCTGAGCCGACTTCGCACTTGATCGCTTCCGCCGTGCGGTCACCGATGAGAATATTATGATTGCGCTTGAAGAACTGCACGATGGCGTTATTCATCTCGTCGCCCGCGATGCGGATGGACTCCTCATTGACCAGCCCCGACAGCGCGATGACGGCAATTTCCGTCGTGCCGCCGCCGATGTCAATCACCATGTTGCCGAC
>DATCJD010000276.1:0-2704 GCA_036507435.1 Bacteroidota bacterium | reverse complement strand
GAAACGCGGCGCGGGATTGACGCGCCAACTGTTGACGTTTGCGCGCAAGAGCAACGTCCAATACCGTCCGATCGTGGTGAATGATATCGTGCGCGAGACCCTGCAGTTGTTCGAGAGCAGTATTGACAAGACGATCACCATCGAAGAATACCTGCCCGAGGAGATTTGTATCATCAACGGCGACGACGGGCAGATTCAGCAGGCGATGTTGAATTTGCTCATTAATGCGCGCGACGCCATGGAAGAGGGTGGAGCGATCACCCTCTCGTGCGACATTATCGATTTTGACCGCCAGCCGCAGAAAAATCTTGGCGAATCGAAATCCGGAAAATACGTTTCCATCGCCATCGCCGATACGGGCGTGGGCATGGACCGGTCAATTCAACAACGAATTTTCGAGCCTTTCTTCACAACCAAAGACCAGGGGAAAGGTACCGGCTTAGGGCTTTCAGTCGTGTACGGCGTTGTCAATTCGCATAACGGCTTTATTGCCGTGCATAGCGAGCAGGGCCAAGGGTCGGAGTTCGTGCTGTACTTTCCGTTGCTGACGGATTTGGAAAGTATTAAACGCGCGACCAAACAACCCCGTTTGTTGCACGGAAAAGAAAATGTTCTCGTTGTAGACGACGAGGGACCCGTGAGTGAGGTCATTAGCGGAATGTTGAAGAACCTCGGCTACAAAGTCACGGTGGTGAACAGCGGACAACAAGCACTGACACTTTTCCGAAAGAGGAAGAGATTCGACGTCGTTGTGCTCGACATCAACATGCCGGAAATGAGCGGGAAGGAGACATTCCAGAAAATAAAAGAGATCAACCCGGACACCCGTGTCATTATCTCCACCGGCTACGGCACGAAGAGCATAGAATCCATGCCGTTACGTGAAGCGGTTGATGGATTCCTTGAGAAGCCGTACCAGCTCGAAGAGCTTTCCAAAACCATGCGCGCCGTACTGGAGAAGAAAGAAAACTAAACCTCAAACACACTCTGCGTTTGCAACTCGAAGAAATAATCGCTACCATGCTTGTGCCCGTGTGACGTTCATCCCCGTTCTTCCTCGCGGTAAGAAATTTTATGAAAGCCTTACTCCTCTTCGGCGAAACCCTCAAAAAGAATCGCCAAGAAAAACAGATATCCCTGGCACAAGTGTCCGCATCGACGCGCATCAACGAGCGTTTTCTTGAAGCGATTGAAGCGGGAGACCTGTCCGTACTGCCCCAGCCGTACATCCGTTCGTTCATCCGCGAATATGCCATAGCGACAGAATTACTTCCCGACGAAGCGCTCCGGGCTTATGATACCGCTGTTCAAGAATCAACACCCGTTCCGACTCCGGATGAGCAAAAGCCGCAACATGCGTCTACAGTGCTCACCGAACAACAGCAAGCGAAACTCGTTTCATTGTTACGCCGCCTTAGCATGCCCTTTGCCGGTTTGTTTGTCGTTCTTGCTGTGGTGATGTTCCTGGCGAGTTCCGGTTCAACCGGTACAAAAAAAGCCGATGCTCCAGCCGAAGTGTCCTTTGACCGTGTGGTGAAGGAATCGGAAGCGGCGCTTGTCAAAACTCAGCCAGCCGTAAACCGGGCGAGTACTTCGAATATTGCCGCGACGGCTGACAGCCTGTTCCTTGAGATGACCACGAATGATTCGTTATGGATTGTTGTCGTGATTGACCACGATCGTTCGGAAGAGTATCTCTTTCCGCCGAAATTCCACCGCCGGTGGATCGCAAAGGAACAATTTTCCGTGACGATGGGCAACGCGGGCAGTGCGACATTCCGTTTGAACGGAAAAGAACTCGGCATGCTCGGCAAACCCGGCGCCGTCGTCCGTAACGCCGTTATAAACGAAGATACCGCTCCAAACTTGTAACTCCCTTTTTTATCTCAGCTTGTATGGCGTCACAGAAAGTCTCCCCGGCGATTCAGAAACGCGTTGAAACGCTCCGCGAAAAACTTCGGGAGCACGACTACCGCTACTATGTTCTCGCCCGCCCGTCAATTTCCGACCGGCAGTATGACGCGTTAATGCGGGAACTACTCGACCTGGAGCAAGCCAACCCAAGCCTCGCCGCGCCCGATTCACCGACCCAGCGCGTCGGCGGAGAGCCGACGAAAGAATTCCCAACCGTGACGCATGGCGCCGCCATGCTAAGCCTTTCCAACACGTATAATGAAGAAGAAGTGCTGGAGTTCGACCGCCGCGTCAAGTCCCTGCTCGGCAAAGAACCCTATCGTTATATATGTGAATTGAAATTCGACGGCGTCGCCGTAAGCCTGGTCTATGAAAACAACATCCTCGTACGCGGCGCAACCCGCGGAGACGGAACGCAGGGCGACGATATTACTCAAAATCTAAAAACAATCCGCTCCATCCCGTTGCGGCTCGTAAAAAGCAGAAAGGGATTGGAAGACATCGAAGTGCGCGGTGAAGTGTTCATGGAGCGCGGAGAATTTCAGAAAATGAATGAAGAGCGCGAATTGGCTGGAGAGAAGGTCTTCATCAATCCTCGTAACTCTTCTGCAGGAACGCTGAAACTACAAGACTCGAAAATCGTAGCCCAGCGGCCGTTGAAATTCTACAGCTACTACCTTCGCCCGGAAAAAGTCAAACTGACAAGCCACTACGAAAACCTGAAATTGTTGAAAGAATTCGGTTTCCCCGTTAACGAGCACGCCCGGCTCTGTAACAACATTAGTGAGGT
>DATCJD010000275.1:0-4114 GCA_036507435.1 Bacteroidota bacterium | reverse complement strand
CTGTGCGTCCGTCATAACGCCCTTCGAGGTGGAAACGATGGCGACGCCCAACCCGCCGAGCACGCGCGGAAGCGCGTCCGAATTCCGGTACTGCCGAATGCCGGGCCTGCTGACCCGCCTCAACCCCTGAATCACCGGCTTCCCGCCGTTGTATTTCAACTGAATGCGCAACACACCCTGCTTCCCGTCTTCCAGTACCGCAAAATTAGCGATGAACTTCTGGTCGACAAGGATCTGCGCCATCGCCTTCTTCATCTTGGAGGCGGGAATATCGACGCGCTTGTGCTTCGCTTTTCCCGCGTTGCGCAAGCGTGTTAAGAAATCTGCTATCGGGTCTGTCATCGACATCGAATCATTACTCCTGAAAAACTTTTTTATCTAACCCGAAGGCGTCTCGCCGTGGGGATTTTTTTGCTCGGCGGGGACGCCGCCGCATGAGAAACTAAGAAATTCTATCACCAGCTCGCTTTGCGCACGCCGGGAATTTTTCCATCGAGCGCAAGGTTACGGAAACAGATTCTGCAAATGCCGAACTTCCGGTAATAGGCGCGCGGGCGTCCGCACATGCCACAGCGGTTATGCTGGCGCACTTTATATTTCGGCGTTCGTTTCGCCTTGACGACCATTGCCAATCGTGCCACTTCGATCCCCTTTCGTTAAGCCGGAACCGGCGCCGCCGGTTGCGGTTGCTGGACGACTTCCTGCCGTTTGACAAACGGCATGCCCAATGCTTTTAACAGTTCGTATGCTTCGCTGTCGGTCTTTGCCGTCGTGACCAGCGTAATATCCATACCGGTAATACGTGAGACTTTATCCACGTCGATTTCCGGGAAGATAATCTGCTCTTTCAAGCCGAGCGTGTAATTGCCGTGCCCGTCGAACGACTTATCCGGCACGCCGCGAAAATCGCGCACACGCGGCAGCGCGACATTGACCAGCCGGTCGAGAAATTCATACATCTTCGCACGGCGCAGTGTCACGCGACAGCCGATAGGAAGATTCTCGCGTAGTTTGAAGTTCGATATCGACTTCTTCGCCTTCGTGATGACGGGCTTCTGCCCGACGATCGCTTCTAATTCCTTGACGGCAACTTCAAGAAGTTTCGCGTCCTGCGTCGCTTTACCCACGCCGATGTTGAGCGATATTTTTTCCAGCCGCGGCACCTGCATCACGCTCCGGTACTGGAAGCGCTTCATCATCTGCCCGACGACTTCCTTCTTATAGTGAAGGAAGAGGCGCGCGGGCGCAACCGGCTCTTGCGGCTCGGTTTTCTTGCTCTTCGGTTCAGCCGCGCCTTGCCCGGCTTGTTGTTTTTTCTCTGCTTTTTCTTTCGCCATAACGGTTCTTTTCGTCGCTTAAAACATTTCGTTGCAATTTTTGCAGATACGCATCGTCTTTTTCTTATTCGATGTCGGGTCGATAACGTGCTTATGTCCCACCCGCGCCGCCTTACTGCACTTCGGGCAGATGATCATCACGTTCGAGGCGTGAATCGAAGCTTCCTTTTGCTGAACGCCGCCCTGCGGATTCTTCTGCGAGGGGCGTGTGTGCCGCTTCACGATGTTCACGCTTTCGATGATTACCCTGCGCGTCTCGGGAAACACCTTGAGCACTTTACCCTGCTTGCCGCGCGAGTTGCCGGAAACAACCAGGACGTTATCGTTTTTCAAAACATGTAAGTTCAGTGGCATAGTCGTATCAGTGTATTAAAGAACTTCGGGCGCTAATGAGACAATTTTCATGAATTGACGCTCGCGTAATTCGCGGGCAACTGGACCGAAAATACGCGTGCCGCGCGGCTCACCGGTCGGCGTCAGCAACACCGCCGCGTTTTCATCGAAGCGGATGTAGGAGCCGTCCTTGCGGCGTGTTTCTTTCGTCGTGCGCACCACCACGGCGCGGGAAACTTCGCCCTTTTTCACCGGTGCGCCCGGGATGGCGCTCTTGACGGCGACGACAATCAAATCGCCCAAGCCCGCATAGCGCTTGTCGTGGCCCCCAAGCACACGGATGCACCGGACTTTCTTCGCTCCGGAATTATCCGCTACCACTAAATTCGTTTCTTCTTGAATCATAACTCAACACTCCTGTTGTCCTCATCCCGTCCTGCCGGACAGGGGTAAAGGTCAAAATACACTAGAACCCAACTCAAAAACACGCGTAAAGGGCTGAAGCCCTGAGTTTTTTTTTGTTTTTATTTCCCCGACCTAAAGGTCGGGGCTAATAACCACACCCTTCTGAACTACTTCGCTTTTTCGACAATGTCCACCAACCGCCAGCGCTTCCGACTGCTGAGCGGACGCGTTTCCATCACCCGCACCGTGTCACCGATACCCGCTTCCCGTTTTTCATCGTGCGCCATGAGCGTCGACGTGGTGAGGAAGTACTTCTTGTAGACCGGGTGCGGCGTTTTGCGTACAATCGCCACCACAATGCTCTTTTGCATTTTGTTGCTGATGACTTTCCCGATTCGAATTTTCCGTCTGCCCCGGGCGGCGCTTTGCGTCAGGTTCTCCATACTTAAGCTTTCTGTTCCTTCGTGTCTGCCGGTGCGGCTTCTGCCGGCTTGCTGGTGCCTGTCAGTTGTCGTTCACGCAAAATGGTTTGCATGCGCGCAATCTCTTTGCGCGTTTTTCTGATTTTCATCGGGTTTTCGAGCTGGCTGATGACTTTCTGGAAGCGAAGATGCGCGAGACTCTCCTCTTCTTCCTGAATCCGCTTCAGCAGTTCCACATCCGACATGGTACGTAATTCAAACGCTTTCATGCTTGCTTATCCTTCGTAATCGACACGTGTCACTAATTTCGTTTTGATCGGCAGTTTGTGCGCCGCAATGCGGAACGCTTCATCGGCAGTTTGGCGCGTCACGCCGCCCAGTTCGAACATGATTCTGCCCGGTTTAACGACGGCGATCCAAAATTCCGGAGCGCCCTTGCCGCCGCCCTGACGGGTTTCCGCGGGCTTTTTGGTGACGGGCTTATCCGGAAAAATACGGATCCACACTTTGCCTTCACGTTTCATCATACGCGTCAATGCGACGCGGGAGGCTTCGATCTGCCGCTGGGTGATCCACGCCGGCTCGAGCGCTTTCAATCCAAAATCCCCAAACGCGACGCGGTTGCCGCGGGTTGCCTTCCCACGCATATTGCCGCGCTGTGCTTTTCGGTACTTTACTCGTTTCGGCATTAACATAAGACAACAAACTCCTTCGCGTACGCTCTATTCTTATGAGTGGTGAATCGAGGCGTGAAGCATTTCGCCTTTGCAAATCCAAACCTTGATACCGATGGCGCCGTAAATCGTGCGCGCCGTCGCCGTCGCGTAGTCAATATCCGCACGAATCGTTTGCAGAGGAATACGCCCGTCTTTATAATGCTCCGTACGCGCAATTTCCGAGCCGCCCAGCCTGCCTGCGCACATCACCCTGATACCTTCCGCTCCCATGCGAATGGCGGCGGTAATGGATTGTTTCATCGCGCGGCGGAAAGAAATTCTGCCTTCCAATTGTCCGGCGATCGCCTCAGCGACCAGATACGCGTCCAGTTCCGGACGCTTGATTTCATGGATCAAAATCTTCACTTCCTTGGAGGTCACCTTCTTCAGCTCCTCTTCCAACTGCGCAATCTCCTTCCCGCTCTTGCCGATAACTATACCGGGGCGTGACGTGTGAATCGTAATCACCGCGCGCTTGGGCGTCCGCTCGATCAATATTTTCGAGATGCCCGCTTTCTTCAGGCGATTGCGGATGTAATTCCGCACCATCAAGTCTTCCTGAAGTTTTCCAGCGAAACTTTTGCCTTCAAACCAGTTCGAATCCCATGCCTTGGTCACTCCGAGGCGGAACCCGATTGGATTTGTTTTTTGACCCACGTAACCCTCCGATTGTTCGACTGCTTACTATGCTTCTGTGGTCTTACTGGATTTCTTTTTTGCCGGGGCTTTCTTTGCCTTCGGTTTCGCCGTTGCCGCTTCGGTTTGCTCCGAAGCTTTCGGCGCGGCTTGCGCCTCTTGTTTCTTCGGCGCGACGGGAGATTTCACTTTCACCTCTCGTTGCGCAACGATGATCGTGACATGATTCGAGCGCTTCCGGATTCTGAATGCGCGTCCCATCGGC
>DATCJD010000274.1:0-4374 GCA_036507435.1 Bacteroidota bacterium | reverse complement strand
GTTAATGCTATTCCTCTCGTTGTTGGAGCAACGCCGGGCCTCAAAACAATGAAAGATCTCGCGATCCCGCGAGTATTTTCAGCCTAATCTACTTCAGGTATAGGTGTTCTTCAA
Organism: Bacteroidota bacterium; assembly: GCA_036507435.1. Classification (GTDB taxonomy): domain Bacteria; phylum Bacteroidota; class Ignavibacteria; order UBA10030; family UBA10030; genus JAKEEG01. The sequence continues at coordinate 4,260 of DATCJD010000274.1, read as the reverse complement.
GTATATGCTGAAGAAACACATCATAGGCGTTGTCGGCGGCGTAGGACCTTATGCCGGACTTGATTTGGTTAAAAAAATTTTTGACCAAACAACCGCCAGTATTGATCAAGAGCACCTTCCTGTTATTCTCATGTCTTTGCCAGATGAAATTGAGGATCGAACAAAATTTTTAGTCGGAACCTCTGCCGCCAACCCGGCTCATTCCATAGTTGAAATCCTCCAGAAGTTGGAAACCGTCGGTGCGACTGTTGCGGGCATCCCATGCAACACGGCGCACGCGCCTCGGATTTTCGATGTTGTCCGACAAGGCATTGAGCAACAGGGGCTCTCAATTCGGTTATTGCATATGATTGATGAAACCGTGTTGTTTGTACAGCAGAATTTTCCAACGCTGAAGAATATCGGACTGCTCAGCACAACGGGCACGGCTCAATCCGGTATATATCAACGGTCATTCGAGCGGGGCGGCGTTCGGATCATTCTGCCGTCGGATGAAGTCCAGCAAAAGAAAGTCCATAGCGCAATCTACGATTCCGGCAATGGGATCAAGGCATTCTCAAATCCTGTCACAGACCAGGCACGTCAAAGTTTGCTCGAAGCAATTGACTGGTTGCGCAATCGTGGAGCGGAAGCAGTGATTCTTGGTTGCACGGAAATCCCGTTAGCCGTTCCCGAAAAATTGATTGACACGATGCCGCTTATTGACCCGACAATGATTCTTTCCCGCTCGCTGATTTCCCTCACGTATCCCTCAAAACTAAAACAGTTTCAGCCGATCTAGCAAGGAGTTATCACAAGAAAGGGAAATACATGTTTAACGTATTGACGAAGGGTGTATGAGCCGCCAGAAACAGGGCCGTTTGACGACAAGCTCCTCTTCTGCATCTCACCAGAGCGCTCAGGTGAGCTTTCGGCAATTATCTACCGCCGAAGAGTACCTTGGCTGTGTAGAACTTCAGAAAGAAACGTGGGGCGGCGATTTTGGGGACATTGTTCCCGCGTCCATACTGAAGGTTAGTCAAAAAGTCGGCGGTATTACTGCCGGAGCATTTGATGAGAACGGTACATTACTGGGCTTTGTGTACGGCTTGAGCGGCATAAAGGATGGACAGCTGGTGCACTGGTCTCACATGCTTGCCGTTAAAAAAGATGCTCGCGGACTCGGGTTAGGCAAGAAGTTAAAACTCTACCAGCGCGAATTACTTCTTGCAAGGGGTGTGCGGACGGCGTACTGGACGTTTGACCCGCTTGTTGCACGCAACGCCAGCCTAAATCTTAGCGCTCTTGGCGCAGTGATAACGGAATATGTAAAAGATATGTATATTGATTCCAGCAGTGATTTGCATCGCGGCCTTGGAATGGACCGCTTTATTGTATCATGGCATTTGAACGATGAGCGTGTCTCGAAGGCAATTGAGGGCAAAGCGGAAATTGATATCCATCGTTTTTCACAAGCCTCGGTTGTCAATACTCGAAAACAAAACGGCAGTACTCTGCTTCCGGTCGATGTAGAGTTTTCAAGCTCGAAGTCGGTGCGGGTGGAAGTGCCGCCCGATATCGAATCTGTGCAAGCAAGTTCTTTATTGTTGGCAAGCCAATGGCGAGCGAATACACGGCGAGTCTTCCTCTGGTATCTTCAGCACGGATATTCCGTCGTCGACTTTTATATCGACGCCGGGACGGGCGGCTGTTTCTATTGTTTAGAGCATCATTAATAGAGAGGCGAGGCGCGAGTTGACGCTTTTGATACGACGCATCATCCTTCGAGAAATTCTCCTTCCTCTCAAAGAACCTTTCCAAATCTCTTCCGGTACAGTGAAAGACCGGAGAATTTTCCTTCTTGAGTTGCACGACTTAAACGGCGTTGTTGGCTGGAGCGAGTGTGTTGCCGGGGAGTTTCCGAACTACAGCTCGGAAACTATCGACACAGCGTGGCTTGCCATCCGCGAATGGATTGCGCCGCGCATTTTGGGGCAGGAATTTTCAGGACCCCAGGAAATTTACAGCCTCCTGAACAACGATATTCGCGGCAACAATATGGCAAAAGCCGCCATTGAGATGGGGGCGTGGGAAGTAACAGCACGCACACAAAACATCTCCCTTTCACAGCTTCTTGGCGGAGTGAGAAAAAAAATCGAAGTAGGGATTTCCCTCGGAATACAACATAGTCCCTCTGCATTAGCGGAAAAAGTACAGCAGGGCATCAAACAGGGCTACCGCAAAGTTAAAATAAAAATAAAGCCGGGGAAGGATATTGAGTTTGTAAAAGCTGTACGTGAAACAGTCGGCAAGGATGCGCCGCTTATGGTGGACGCCAATAATGCTTACACCCTTCGTGACATTGACATTCTTAAGAAATTAGATGAGTTTGGATTATTAATGATTGAGCAACCTCTGGCATGGGACGACATCGTTCAACATGCAAAACTTCAGCGGGTACTTACAACACCCATTTGCTTAGACGAGTCGATCACCGGTGTAGATAAAGCAGAGGATATGGTTTCCTTAGGAAGCGGAAAAATCATTAACATCAAACCCGGCAGGGTAGGCGGATTTTTGTCTTCGATTTCGATACATAACTACTGCGCCGACCATGGCATTCCTGTCTGGTGCGGCGGTATGTTGGAAAGCGGGGTAGGCCGTGCTCACAATGTGGCGCTGGCGTCCCTCACGAATTTCTCATTGCCGGGCGACCTTTCGCCCAGTAATCGTTATTGGGAGCGCGATATTGTGCTTCCAGAGTGGACGATGGATAAAGACGGAATGGTCGCTGTGCCCGTTGATAAACCCGGTATGGGTGTTGAAGTTGACATGCCTTATATCGAAAAACTTACCGTACGGTCAGAGACTCTAACCTCTCGTGGGTAAACGTTTCACGCAATCATATCTGTAAACGGAGACAGCCATCAGCGGCAAGAATAAAAACATTCTCGATTCTCTTTTCTCAGAAGAATTGCGCGCGAAACTTATTTCGTTGCGCAGAGACTTGCACAGCCACCCGGAATTATCGTTCCAGGAAGAACGAACAGCCGCACTGCTCCAAGAAGAAGTAGCTCGTTTGAAACCAATCCGCGTTGAGCGCATAGAAAAAACGGCTGTTGTTGCTACAATTGCAGGCAGGAATCCCAAAGCTCCCGCAGTTGCAATTAGAGCGGATATTGACGCGTTACCAATTCATGAAGCTACCGGATTGGCATATAGCTCAGTCAACGCTGGCGTGATGCACGCTTGCGGGCATGATGTGCACGCGGCATGGGGAATAGGGGCGGCGTCACTTCTCGCTAGTAAACCGGCGGAAGGTCCCGTGGTGATTATTTTTCAGCCTGCCGAAGAAATCGGAAAAGGGGCTTTGGCACTTATCAAGGCTGGAGTCCTTCAACATGTCTCGGCGATTTTCGGCGCGCATGTTGACCGGCGATTTCCTGTTGGTCAAGTTATCGCACAGGAAGGACCGCTTGCGGCTTCAACCGATACGTTCGAAATAGAGATTGTGGGAAGAGGAGCTCATGGCGCTCGACCTCAAGAAGCTGAAGACCCTATCGTTGCTGCGGCGGCAATCATAACCGGCTTGCAAACTATTGTTTCTCGAAAGCTGAACCCCGCCCGTTCGGGAGTAGTGACGGTCGGCACGATTCATGCGGGCAGTGCCCCGAATGTCATTCCTGAACGCGCTTCCCTGATAGGCACGTTGCGGGCTGTAGACCCTGATACACGTCAACTGTTGCAGGATGAGGTAAAACACATTGCCCAATCGATTGCCGCGGCACATCGAGTAAAAGCACATGTCTCAGTGGAGTACGGCACACCGCCCGTCGTGAACCCATCAGGTCCGGCTCAGTGGGCACGGCAAGCGGTTGCAACGGTTCTCGGTGAAACAGCGATCGTTCCACTGCCATCGCTGAATATGGCTGGTGAGGATTTCGCCTACTACTTAGAGAAAATTCCCGGTTGCTTCCTCCGCATTGGAGCTTGTGAGGAGGGCGGCAAGCAGATTCCGTCCCACTCTCCACAGTTCTACGCGGCTGAGGAAAGTATTTTTGTCGGCGCGGCTGTGCTTGCCGAAACAGCTCGCACTGCATCAAAGCATTTTTCTTCAGTCAAATAACTGTCGGAGTATCATGCAGGAAAAATTAGAGCGAGCGCTACGGCTGAAGGATTTGACCATGATTGTCATCGGTACAGTCATAGGCTCGGGGATTTTTATTGTCCCCGCCGCGGTATTGCGGCAAACCGGAGAAAATGTATGGCTGGCAATGCTCG
>DATCJD010000273.1:0-4211 GCA_036507435.1 Bacteroidota bacterium | reverse complement strand
TTTCTGTGTTTCGCATATAAACAGGAATTAGCGATTTGACAGGCTGGGTCTGTACATCATCATGCCGGCACGTGTTCTTCCTCATTGCTGATTCATGCTGTACGAGAACTCATCTCAAAAACGCGTATAGGGGGCTGAAGCCCATAGTTTTCTTTGTTTACATTTCCCCGACCTAAAGGTCGGGGCTATAACCACGCTCTTTAGGTGTGGTCACGAAATCCAAAAAATGCATGCCGGGTTTTAACCCGATCTCTAAAGGTTTTATCCATTTTTGAAACCGGTTCTAAGCAACTGCAGCCGACAGTGAATACTGATTGATGATCTGCCGGATAGTTTTTAGAATTTTTTCCGGGACAAACGGCTTCTGGATAAATGCTTTGATTCCTGCCTGGGCGACTTCTTCCTGCATTTCAGGGTCGAAAAAACCGCTGACGAGCACGAGGGGAACATCGCCGTTGATTGCTTTGAGACGCTGGAGCGAATCGTATCCGCTCATGCCGGGCAAACCTAAATCCGAAATAACCAACGCCAGTTCATGCTTATGCTGTTCAAATACGCTGATCGCTTTCAAACCGTCCTCGGCCGTAATAACACGGTATCCGTAGGATTCGAGAAGCGAGGTGAGGAGCGTGCGCAGGACAAGCTCGTCCTCTACTACCAGTATTGTTTCAGAGCCCCGGAGTTCATCTTCGTTGACACCGTTTTCAACGGTGACAGAATTCTGTTTTATTTCGGACGCGGGAAAATATACATAAAACGTAGAACCTTTCTCCGACGCGCTTTCTACGTCGATAAACCCGCGATGGTTTTGCATGATGCCGAAAACAACCGACAGCCCAAGACCCGTTCCCTTGCCGTTTGCTTTCGTCGTAAAGAACGGCTCGAACATGCGCGCGCGGGTAATATCGTTCATACCCGAACCCGTGTCGGTCACTCGCAAGCGGACGTACTGTTCCTCCGATGCGCCGGAAAAACGGGTGCGCAGTTTCTCGCCCGTCACACAATCGGTCGAGATGCTGAGCATGCCGCCTTCGGCTTTTCCGCGCGGCTTATCGAGAATGGCGTCGCGAGCATTCACGCACAAGTTCACAATCGTTTGGTGGACTTGTCCGGGGTCGGCATGAACGTGCGGCAATTCGGGGTCGAGGTGTATCGAGAAGCGAATCGTCTTCGGGAACATTTCTTCCAACATGCGTACGGCATCGAGCGCAACTTCGTTGATGTTGACGGACTCGAAGAACGCCTCCGATTTTCGCGCGAACATCAACAGCTGGCGCACGAGCGAGGCTCCCCGTTGTACCGCTTTTTGAATCACGTCGACATGCTCGGTGATTTTCGTCGCATCTCCCTTGGCGCGTACTATTGCCGCGCTGTATCCCATCATAATGGCAAGAATATTGTTGAAGTCGTGGGCGACGCCGCCTGCAAGCCTGCCGATGCTCTCCATTTTTTGAATTTGACGCAGGTCGTCTTCCAACTGTTTGCGGTCCGTGATATCGCGAAACGTTGCCACCACCGCTTGCACGCTTGTGTCGTTCAGCAGGTTGGTGAACACGCTCTCCACCCAGCCGATGGTTCCATCGGCTCGCTTCACGCGCAATTGCTCTGTCACCGTTTTTTGTGGTTCTGCCGCCACCTCCAAGAAGAGACTACGCGCAAAGTCATAATCGTCCGGGTGAATCATATCGAATACCGAAAGCGCGTGAGAACTCTCATCGGACAACGAAAAGATTTTTTTCGCGGCGGGGCTGGAATACATTACCATACCGTCGCGAGCGACCAGTGTAATGGCGTCCGAGATATTTTCGATCATCGCACGGAAGCGGCGTTCGCCGTTGCGCAAGGACTCTTCCGCCACCGTCCGCTCGGTAACGTCGCGCGAGATAATGACAATAGCCTTTCCGCCCTTCCTGCTCGCGGCTGGCACAACACGTCCCTGTGATTCTATGTACCGGAGACTGCCGTTTGCCCCCACAAAACGGTAGGAGGATTTTTGTCCCTCACCCGTTCGTACTGTTTCATCGAAAACCTGCTTGATCTTCTGCCGGTCTTCGGGGTGGATTTCCTCGAACGAGCTAGTACCCTTCAGCTCCGTCGGATTCCCTAAGATGGGGAGGTAGGATTTATTGTTGTAGAGCCGTTTTCCGTTAAAATCTACAATAGCGACGAGGTCGTTGGCATTTTCCAAAATAAGCCGTAGTAACTCTTCGTGGTCGTTGACGTTTAATTCCAATTCAGGTGGAGAAACTAACCCCTTAAGAAACGCAAACATGTTCTGTTACTTCCTTTCCTAGTCCAAGGTTGAAAATGAATTCCACTTTTCATACAGACTTCACACATTTCTTGTGCCACAAGAAAGCGGGCAAATACCTGATTTCTTGCGAATTTTTATACTCCTTTTGTTGTAGATTCTTCAATAGGTTGAGAGTTTATATCATGAAGGATGCGATTCGGGGGAAGCTATTTGATATATAGTGTAAAAATAGGTAGTGTTTTAGTTTCACTAATTCAGCGGTGGTGTCAGGAGTTTCCTCCTGACACCACGACTGTTTCGGTCAGGACGTAAGTCCTGACCGCACAAACTGAGACACTACCGAAGAATAAACGACCTTGATTCCGCGTCCATTTTTAGACACATTGGCACAATTATTCCATATCGAAATTCCCAATATACGATTGAGCCTGAGCCACCACAACACCGACACCTAAGCGGAGTGAGAGCATGAACATCCTTATTTCATTCTACAAAACGGTCAAAGAATTTTTCGTTCGATATCCCGCTGTGATGTCGGGCTATATTATTTACAGCTACTTATTTATCTCGACGATAAAATTCTTCCTCGATGAAAAGGAAAAATCATTGGAAGCGTTTGATATATTCCAACGATTCGACTCGCTCTTGTGGATGTGGCTTCTTTCGGTCTCACTGGTGAAAATCATCGATATCCGCACCAAACTCCACCAGCACGAAAAAGAACAAATGATGCATCGCCAGGACTTGGAAGTAAAGAAAATGCAGCTCTCAACTCTGTTAGAAATTGTGCGGGGATTACAGCACGAAGTCAATAACCCGCTGACGATTATCATCATGACATCCGGCAAACTGGACCGACAACTGGTTGCCCAGCCCGAACTGCGTGAGAGCGTGGCAACTATCAAAGGCGCGGCGGAACGAATTTCTAACACGCTCGATGCATTCAGCCGGGCGAAGCAGTATGAGGTGGATACATCGCCCGTGGGCAATATCGCCAAGCCGCCCGACCTCTCCGAGGGACGATGAAAACACACAAAGAATGGATGAAACTTGCCTTGCGAGAAGCGGAACAAGCGTTTGAGGAAAATGAAGTGCCAGTCGGTGCGCTGGTGGTACACGAAGATAAAATGATCGGGAAGGGATACAACCAGATCGAGCGGCTCCAGGACCCAACGGCGCACGCGGAAATGATTGCTTTGACCGCGGCGGCGAACCATCTTGGCTCCCGGCGGCTGGAAGGCTGTACGCTCTATGTCACGTTGGAGCCATGCCCTATGTGCGCGGGCGCGATCGTGCTCGCACGCATACCCACGCTCGTCTTTGGAGCATACGACCCCAAAGCCGGCGCGTGCGGCACCTTGTTCAACATTGTTGAAGACAAACGGTTAAACCACAGCGTTCATGTTGTGCCCGGTGTGTGCGACTCGGAAAGCGAACAATTGTTGCAAGGATTTTTCGGAAGGATTAGAACAATTTCGCCGCGCAGGTAAGTCAGCCTTTCTTGTCGTCCTGAAGGACGACCTACGGGCTTAGTAATTACACAGCCGCTTGAAGTTTCTCCGCTCTATCGGCAATCCGAAGCGCTTCGATCAGCCCGTCCAAATCGCCGTCAATAATTCCTGCGAGATTATACAGCGTTACGCCGATGCGGTGGTCGGTAATGCGGTTTTGCGGAAAGTTGTACGTGCGGATTTTATCGCTCCGGTCGCCGCTCTTGACCATCAAGCGGCGCGCGGCAGACACGGAAGCGGCTTGTTCCTGAATTTTCTGTTCGTAGAGTTTCGCCCGGAGCATTTTCATCGCCCGCTCGCGGTTCTGGAACTGCGAACGCTCCTGCTGGCACGCCACCACAATGCCGCTCGGCTTGTGCGTAATACGCACCGCCGTCTCGACTTTATTGACGTTCTGCCCGCCTTTACCGCCCGAGCGGTACGTATCGAATTGTAAATCTGCCGGA
>DATCJD010000272.1:0-2721 GCA_036507435.1 Bacteroidota bacterium | reverse complement strand
AGATGTTTGCCGCGCGCGGCTATGTCGTTGCAATGATGAATCCCCGCGGCAGTACCGGCTATGGCCAGAAATTCACCGATGAAATTACGGGCGACTGGGGCGGCAAGGTGTATGTAGATTTGATGAACGGCGTTGATTATCTTCTCAAGACGTATTCATTTATTGACGGCAATGCTATGGCGGCGGCTGGAGCTTCCTACGGCGGCTATATGATTAATTGGATCGCTGGGACATCGAACCGTTTTAAATGCTTGGTGAATCACGACGGCGTGTATAATCCATGGAGCATGTACGGCACAACGGAAGAACTGTGGTTTGTTGAGTGGGAATTCGGCGGAACTCCATACAATAATCCCGATTTGTACAACCGCTGGTCGCCGTTGTTGAATGCGCATAAATTCAAAACACCGATGCTTGTCGTGCATGGCCAGCAAGATTTTCGCGTCGATGTGAGCGAAGGGTTTCAGGCATTTACAGCTTTGCAACGCCAGGGGGTGAAATCGAAAATGCTGTACTTCCCGGACGAGGGGCATTGGGTGATGAAACCGGCGAACGCCGAATTGTGGTACAAGACTGTGCTCGATTGGATCGACGAGCACCTTAAAAATGGACAACCGATGCAATGAAGGTAGTGAAAGTCAAAAATTTTCCCGACCGCATGACGGCAGAGCAAGCCCAACAGCGGCTTAAAGAGGAAGGAATTGAGTGTCTTATTCAATCCTCAACTGTTGGGATTACAGGCTCATTTGGCGCAGTCCTCCCGCAGGGCGCGGATATATATGTGAGCGAAGAAGTGGAACAGAAAGCTCAAAAGATACTCGAAGAATTTTTTGGTGAGGTCTGATGAAGGCGATTGTTTTGCGCGAACTCGGCGGTCCCGAAAAATTACTCTTAGAGGAAATGCCCGACCCTGCTCCGGGTCCGGGCGAAGTTGTTATCCGGCTCAAGACAGCCGCGATGAACCACCGGGATGTGTGGATTCGTTTAGGCAAGTACGCAGGCATCACGTTGCCTGTCATACTTGGTTCCGATGGGGCGGGAGAGATTTCTGCCATAGGTTTGGGGGTTGACGCATCACTCGCTGGCAAGCAGGTGATCATCAATCCGAGTTTTGAGTGGGGGAACGACCCCCGTGCGCAGGGACCCAATTTCCGGATACTCGGGTTGCAAGACCCAGGGACGTATGCAGAGTATGTAAAAATCCCAGCCGCGAACGTCTATCCAAAGCCCGCTCAGCTTTCATGGGAGGAGGCCGCCGCGCTTCCGGTTGCGGCTACGACTGCATACCGCGCGGTTGTAACTCGGGGGCAAGTGAAGAAAGGCGAGACGGTGGTGGTGGTCGGCATCGGCGGCGGCGTTGCGGCGTTCATATTACAAATGGCAATAAGACTTGGTGCGCGAGTGTTTGTAACTTCAGGCAGTCATGAAAAAATTCAACGCGCGCAAGAATTAGGCGCGGAAGGCGGCGTGAATTATCGTTCGCCGGATTGGGTGAAAGAACTGCGCGCGCTTATCGGAGGAACAGGACCCGATGTTGTCTTCGACAGTGCTGGCGGTGAGACATTCGACCAAACGCTCGACCTTGTGCGTCCCGGCGGGCGCGTAGTGACATTTGGCGCGACGTTAGGTCCGACGAAAGAACTGGCGGTTCGCCGGATTTTCTGGAAACAATTGACCATCCTCGGTTCTACAATGGGTAAGCAACAGGATTTTGAGCAAGCCATCGAACTCTACGGCTCCGGAGGATTACGGCCGGTGATAGATAAAGTATTCCCATTGACTGACGTTCAATCGGCGCATAAACGGATGGACGAAGCGGGACAGTTTGGAAAAATTGTGTTAACAATTTCGCCATAGAAAGGGATTCATATGAAACGAATCATTCGACTTTTTCTCTTCGTCCTTTTCCCAGTTCTTCTTTCTGCCCAAGACCTTTCGCTCGATTTACTTCGCCTTAAAGAAGAAATTGCCACGCGCGGTAAACAGATGGATTATGTCTACGGGCTGGCGGACGATATCGGACACCGACTCACTGGCAACCCCGGAGGAGAAAAAGCTGAAAAAGAGGTTGTTGATTGGATGAAGGCGCTTGGACTGGAAAATGTTCGTTTGGAACCCTTCCGCATGGAGTCGCGCTGGACACGCGGAACTGCTTCTGCTCAGCTTGTTTCACCGGTTTCCCGCCCGCTCACAGTCGCGTCGTACACATGGACTCCAAGCACCCCCGGTAATGGAATTCAAGGTCATCTGGTGGATGGCGGAACAGGCAAGCCGGAGGAGATCGCCGCGGTGAAATCAAAGATGAGGGGCGCAGTAGTGTTGGTCGCTCCTGCGGGAGTGACGTTAGATGAGGTGATTGGCAACTTCTACCGAACGCCGCTCTTCGTTGAGGAATGCGCTAAGGCAGGCGCATTGGCAGTTCTCATTGCATCGGATAAAGACCGAACGCTGTTGTATACTTCTCCCGTTTCCTTTAATGCGGAATTATCGTCTGTGGCGACGCTTTCGATTGCTCGCGAGGATGTTGACCTTCTGAGAAGATTGCTCGGCAAATCGAGTGTGCCCGGTGCGGCGAAAGATGTACGAATCCGTGTTGCGGTCAAGAACACGACGGGCTCGGCGTTTTTAGCAAACAATGTCGTCGGAGAAATTCGGGGAAGCGAAAAGCCGGAAGAAGTAATTCTCCTCGGAGCACATTTGGATTCGAACGACCTCGGTCCC
>DATCJD010000271.1:0-12259 GCA_036507435.1 Bacteroidota bacterium | reverse complement strand
CCCCGCCCGCGACAATTTTACAACGAAGTTTGGGAATAGTCTCGTCATTCAGCGACCCGCCCAGCGCGCACGGCGCAAAAATATCGACGGAAAGGTCGAGAATTTTATTCGGCTTTACGTACGTGGCTTTCAGTTTTTTCGCCGCCCGTTTTGCCTTGTCTTCGTAGATATCGGTAATGAAAATTTTAGCGCCTTCTTTGGCAAGATGTTCTCCGAGGTACGTGCCTACCTTGCCGGCTCCTTGGATGGCGACTTTCTTTCCGCGTAGAGAGTCGTTGCCAAAAACCTCGCGAACACAGGCTTTCAATCCGACATAGATGCCGTAACCCGTCACGGGAGATGGGTCTCCACTGCCGCCGAGCGCACGGGAGGTTCCGGTGACGTATTTTGTCTCCATTCGGATCCATTCCATTTCGCGTTCAGTCGTCCCGACGTCTTCGGCGGTAATATAGCGCCCGCCCAGCCCGTCCACAAACCTGCCGTACGTACGGAACATCGCTTCCGTTTTGTCTTTATGGGGGTCTCCGATGATGACTGCTTTTCCGCCGCCCAGGTTGAGTCCTGCAACTGCCGCTTTATACGTCATCCCGCGCGAAAGTCGCAACACATCGCGCAATGCTTCGTCATCGCTCGCGTAAGTCCACATCCGCGTACCGCCCAACGCCGGACCGAGCGATGTATTATGGATAGCGATGATGGCGCGCAGTCCGACTTTTTTATCAGAGAAGAAAACTACCTGCTCATGATCCTTACGTTCGATTTCTTCAAAAATTTTCATTGGCGCTTCCGTTATTCTATATGGAATTGAATCTTGACTGGCACAGATGGAAGGGTCATCCGAACTGCCTCCCGATGAATCGGGGGTAGGCAAAATACTAAAAAAAGGTGCTTAAATTCAAGCTTGCATTTGTATTCGCAAAATGTGATATTAACACGTAATTGTAACGAAAGGAATAAATGGCTTTACGTAAGATCATCCATTCCACCTCGGTAGCGTTCTTGTGTACCGGTTGGTTATTGACCCCACTGTATTCTCAATCCAACACAGTCCTAAACGCTTCGAGTCCGAGCGACCAGCGAGCGTTAATCGCTGTGCGTAGAGGAGAGAATATTTCTATTGACGGTCTCTTGACTGAGTCGGTATGGCAACGGCAGGGCACTAGAGGCTTTATCCAGCGCGAACCGGAAGAAGGCGTCTCTGCTACAGAAGACACCGAGGTCTGGATTGCTTTCGATGACTATGCCCTCTACGTTGCAGCGCGGATGTATGACAGCCAACCCGACTCTATCGTTGGGAGGCTTGCCCGACGTGATGAAAACCCCGGCGCTGACCATATCGGGATTTTCTTAGACGCCGCGCATGACAACCGGACCGGCTATTATTTTATTGTTAACCCTGTCGGCGCAATCAGGGATGGGACATTCTCGAACGATACGTTTCTTGACCGTAACTGGGATGGCGTATGGGATGTGGCTGTGAACACCGATGAACAAGGCTGGACAGCGGAATTTCGTATCCCGTATTCTCAGCTCCGGTTCCACAAGCAAGACCGGTATGTGTGGGCGATAGACTTTTATAGAAGAGTACAACGTAAAAACGAAGAATCGTTCCTTGTGCTTCATCCTCGAAGCGACCAATTGCGTGTGTCACGGTGGCTGGAACTTCACGGCATTGAGGGAATCGAACCGCCCGCCCGCATCGAGGTGCTTCCCTATATCGCTGGTACGGGGAAGTTTCTTGAACGTTCTACATATATGTTCAATGAGGGTCGCGACGATCCGTTTGTTTTCGGACGGGACTATCAAGCCAATATCGGCGCCGACGTGAAAATCGGTCTTTCCGGCAATATGACGCTCGATGTCACGTTGAACCCGGATTTTGCGCAAGTTGAAGTTGACCCCGCCGTCGTGAATCTTACCGCCTACGAAGCTCGCTTCGACGAAAAGCGGCCCTTCTTTCTTGAGGGGTCCGATATTCTCAGATTTGGCAGGGGGGGAGCTACATTTCTAAATGATTTCGATTGGACCGACCCGAATTTTTTCTACAGCCGTCGTATCGGCAGAGCGCCGCAAGGCTCCGTAACCCACGAGGGATTTGAGGATATTCCCGACCGCACGACGATACTGGGCGCCGCAAAAGTCAGTGGAAAAATTGATAACACATGGTCTATTGCCGCACTGAGCGCTGTGACGGAGCGGGAGTACGGCGAGGTTGATTCGTTGGGAGCCAGATTCAGCGACGAAGTAGAGCCTCTAACATTCTACAGTATTGTCCGTACACGAAAGGAATTTAACGATGCGCGGCAAGCTGTCGGATTTATTGGAACCTTCGTCGGCAGGGATATCGGTTCCGGGAGGCTAAACACGGTCATGAACGAGCGGGCGTTTTCCGGCGGCGTTGATGGATGGGTCTTTTTGGATGAAGAAAAAGATTGGGTCGTTACCGGCTGGGCAGGCGGTTCGTATATCGAGGGGTCAAAAGCCCGCCTGTTCTCTCTTCAACGCTCGGCTCAGCATTTTTTCCAACGTCCGGACGCAGACCATGTAGAGGTCGATACAAGCGCGACGTCCATGGCGGGGTGGGCATCACGCGTGTGGGTGGATAAAGTGAAAGGAAATTTCATCTTTAATGCCGCGCTCGGTATGATCCACCCGAAATTCGAAACGAACGACGCAGGGTTCCTTAATTTTGCCGATTTTATCAACACGCACCTTTATATTGGATATCAGTGGTACGATGTGGGCGATGTATTTCGATACAAGTCCGTCGCTGGAACCATTCTGAGGACGTATAATTTCGGCGGCATCCTGACTCGAGAAACCTATTCGGTATATCTACGCGGTCGTCTTCTTAGCTATTGGGAAGCTTTGTTTTCCCTTGACTACAACGCACTTACTATGGATGATTCAAAGACTCGGGGCGGTCCTCTCATGGAATCGCAGGAGAGTAAGGCATTGTTCGCAGCGTTGTATAGTGACTCGCGAGAGAAATTCAGCGGCTCTGCGTATTTTAGCGGAGCTTCTGCAACGACAGGGAGTTGGCTCTATAACACGGGCTTCTCGATTGAGTGGAAAGCGTCGGCAACCGTCAATGTCACGGTCAGCCCCGCTCTGTACCGTACCCATCAATTGGCGCAATATGTAAGCGCAAAGGTAGACCCGTTTGCCGTCGAAACGTTCGGTACGCGGTACCTCTTTGCCACGCTGAACCAAACTCAGATCTCCGCCTCCGTACGGATGAACTGGACGTTTACGCCAAAGTTAAGCCTTCAAGTATTCATGCAACCGCTTCTCTCGACAGGAGATTATGTCGGCATAAAAGAATTTGCCAGACCACGTACTTTTTCGTTTAATGAGTACGGCGAAGGCGCATCGACCATTTCGTTTAACAATAACGTCTATACGATTGACCCGGACGGCGGCGGGCCCGCGCCTTCATTTGCGCAATTCAACCCCAATTTTAATTACAAGTCTCTGCGGCTGAATGCCGTCTTGCGATGGGAATTCCAGCCCGGCTCAACTCTTTACGTTGTGTGGACGAATGAGAAACTACACGACGAACCGAACGGCGAGTTTAGCTTTGGAAGGGACTTTCGTACGCTCCTGCGCGATAGGCCCGACAACGTCATTGCTCTCAAACTAACCTATTGGTGGAGCAGATAAAAACTTGAACGTGCGACAGGTAACAACAAAAAAAAACCACAATTTCTTGTGGTTTTTTTGTTATTACCTAAATTTATTGGTGAGAACAGAACATGTTACTGTGAAGCGCTTGCCCGCACAATCGCTGTTGCAAACTCGGGCTTGTTTTGTGCGCCAATAAATTCGGGGCTGAGTATTTCCGCGATATTAAATTCCGCGTCCACTGCAGCCTTCAGCGCTGTAAAGACCTTTTCTTCGCCCTGTTGTCCCTGGATCGCATAAACATGAGCCTTGCGGAAAAGCAGACTGGGCCTCGGTCCATGAAGCTGAATCGCGGCGTTGATTTCCTTTTCGGCGTCATCAAACTTTGCCTGGCGCGCCTTGATGACGGCAATAAACCCGTGCAGGATAACGTCGTTTTTATTGGAATCGCGAGCTTTATCGGTGATCGAGTATGCGCGGTCTAAGAATGGTTTTGCTTCCTCTACCTGTCCACGCTGGTTTAGTGCACGCGCAACCCAATAATTAGTGCGGTACTCTTGAGGATATTTTTGCTGAAGTTCTTTGCAATAATCCTCTGCGTCTTTCCGCATTTGCAAACTCGCCCACGCGCTGAGCCGGTAACGCACGGTAACAAGAGAATCATCAGCCCCGGCGGTAATGCCGTTATCGTACAATGTCAACGCGCGTTGGTACTCCTTCTTGAAATGTGCGACGATGCCGGCGGTTATAAGCGATTCGGAATTCTTGGGGTCGAGTATAATCGCCCGGTTCGCGTGCGTGGTCGCTTCGTCGTAATTGCCGTAGGGTAACGCGAGTAACGCAAGTTCGCGATACGATGCGGCGCTCTGCGGTTGCAGGGAAAGGCTCTGTTCAATGGCTTGCCGGGCGTCGCTAAACTTCTGCCGGTAGCGGTGTATAGTTCCGGCAACCCGTGAAGTGAGAGCGCTGTTGCGAGACGTTCCAGCCGATTGAAGGTCTCGAGACGCATTATCGAGAAGGGTTGTATTGGATTCGCCGAGGAGTTTAAACAATTCGACATATGCCGCCGCACGGGTCGCATACGCGGTAGTAAAGGAATTATCGAGTTGAACCGCCACGCTCAGTGTATCGATAGCTAACAGGAGAGCAGGCACGGAGCGCTGGCCGAGCAAGGACAATCCGACTACATAACTTTGAAACGCCTGAGCATTTCTTGTCGGTGCGCTCAATTCCGAAAGTTCTGAATTTACCCCCAGCCTGTCCATGACGGTGTTGACTACCCCAACGCGCATGTCGGGCATTTTTAAGAGATTGTCAGCCGTCAGAGTTTCCGTCCATACGGTTTTATTTTCCACATCGAAGAGTTCAGCCTGCACAGAAACCTCATCGTTGTCTTGTTGGATGCTCACGAGCACCAATTGCCGAACGCCGAGGTCGGAGGCAAGTTCTTCCTTCGTTTTTCCGCTTCTGCGCCCGGTAAGCGCGGACGAGGCGGACGCCGTTGTGACATGCTCCAACCGGGCAAAATCTTCCGCCAGCAGGATGGCGAGAGAGCGGGTAGCATGATTATCCAAGCTATTAACGGGGGCATTTCCCGTCACGAGCACTGCGAGCGATGCCGTATTCGGGAAAAACGTAGACTTAATAAACGTAACGATAACATACAGAAGAACAACTGCGGCTACAGCGCCGGCAACCTGCATGATCAGTTTTTTATTCAGCGGCACTTTAACGACGGGGACGTCTTCAACCTTTGGCTCGAACGTTTTTGCCTGCTCGGTACGCCGGTCAAGAGTCGCTTGCAGAACACGCTCCGCTTCTTCGGAGGAAGCTCGTTCAAGATCTTCTTTGTCCTTCTTCAGTTTCTCGACGCGTTGACGAAATTGTTTTGCTTCTCCATTCTCAGGGTCAATGGCGAGCATCTCCTCTGCGGCTTCGAGAGCATCAGAGTATTGTTCCTGCTCAACGAGTGTCTGTATTCGCGCTCTGAACGCGTCCAACTGTTCCGTTTTTTCTTGCAAGGCGCGCCGTTCGGATTCGATTTTTCGGCGGCGTTCCTCGGCAAGGCGGAAACGTTCCTCTTCGATTTGCGCCATGATCATCTGCGCGCCGTAGTGCATCGGCACCATGCTATAGATTTCTTGGATTTCCTTTTCTGCGTCGTCGAGTTGGCCCTTGTGGAATGCTTCTTCAGCTTTCTTGTAGTACGACTGAATTTTTTTCTGTTTTTCCTCTTCTTCTTTATCGACGCCTTGGTCGGCTTGCTCGGCGCCTCCTCCTGTCAGTTTTTCAATTTCCGCAAGCTCGGCTTCCGCTTCGTCCAGCTTTCCCTTCTGAAAGAAAATCTCCGCCTTGCGGTAATGCATTTTGATTTTTTCGCTGTTGTCTCCCTGTAATTTCTTTTTCCTGGCTTCGACCGACTTCGCTTCTTTCGCTTCGCGCTCAACCGACTTTTCAGCGGCTTTGCGGGACGGCGCTTGCTTGGCAGTCTGAGAAGGTTCGGAGAGTTCCAGAATGTCGTCCATCAAAATCTCATACACTTCCACCGGATCATCGATGTTCTTAAATTTCATCGGGCCGATGGCGAAGACGTTGAGGCTCGACATTTTTTTCTTTACCTGATTATAAATATCCTGCGTGATACAGATGCGGTTCGGCTCGGTGATGGCTTCCACGCGCGATGCGATATTGACGCCGTCGCCGTACATGTCGTTGCCGACGTCGATCACGTCGCCGAGGTGCAGGCCCATGCGCACTTCAATTTTGCTGAAGTCCGTTTTACCCTTGTTGAATTCCCAGAACCGGTGCTGGAGTTCCATGGCACAGGTGACGCCATTCACCGCGCTGGGGAAATCCACCATGAACGAGTCGCCGATCGATTTGATCACGCGCCCGCCGTACTGCTCGATAGTTTCCTTCATCATGCCGTCATGTGTTTTGAGAATTTGCATCGCGGCCATCTCGTCCGTAGCCATTTTCCACGAGAACGCCTTGATGTCTGTAAACATGATGGCGGCAAGTTTACGGGTACTGGTATCTTGGGGTGAGGACATGTGTTGGTGCGGTTGCCTATCTTAGAAGTAAAGAGAAATTGGTTGAGCGCCTAAGTGAACAAAGGTCATGAGACACAAACCCAACTTAGAGAAGATATTCATGCATTAGTAGATAATCAATATGAATATTTAGCTTGGGAGATGTAAAGAAAACGCAATGTAGTCTAAGAAATGTATCGAGGATTCCGGGAACGACAGAAAAACAGAGTGTCTTATGTTGGGAATGCATAATATTTAAATGCGTATTCGGCAACCATCCGGTCCGTATTATACACGGGAACCAATGTTTTCATCATCCTGCGAATACGGGTGATCCATCTACGCGGGATGCCATGCCCGTCACGGTCATAATAGTCAGGGATAATGCTGTCCTTAAGAGTTTGGTAGAGATATCCGAAGTCGCGTTCGTCCTGCTCGTCGAGCGTGCCCTCGGAAAAATCAGCGCCAATCGTCCAGCCGTTTTCCCCGTCATAGCCTTCGCACCACCAGCCGTCGAGAATGCTGAAGTTCAGTCCGCCATGGATGCACCCTTTCATGCCGCTCGTGCCGCTCGCTTCGAGAGGGCGGCGAGGATTGTTGAGCCAGATATCCGCGCCGGAAACCATATGACGTGCCACATTAATATCGTAATTCTCGATAAACATCACCTTGCCGTACAATTGCGGATGGCGTGTGACTTCCACCACTTGTTGAATAAAGCGTTTACCCTCGTTATCCCGCGGATGGGCTTTCCCGGCGTACACGAGTTGCACGGGGCGTTGGGGGTCGTTGAGCAAGGGAGCTATCTTTTCGAGGTGCCTGAAAAATAACGGCGCCCTCTTATATGTTGCAAAACGCCGCGCGAAGCAAATGGTCAGCGCGTCGGGTGAGAGAAGGCGTTCATGTCCCGTTGGGCCATCGCCGCCTCCGCGATAATGTTGCTCCCAGTGCCGCGTACGGACAAACTCCACCAACTCGCGCCGGAGTGTGCTACGCAGTGCCCAGAGTTCTTCGTCGGTCGCGAGTCCGTTCTCTTCGATCTTTGCCCAGAATTTCGGGTTCACCAGTTTGTCCGTCCAGTCCAGGCCGAGACGCTTGTTCCAGAAATCGTGTGCGCGGATCGTCGCCCAGCTAGGCGTGTGAATGCCGTTCGTGACGTAACCGATCGGCACCGCATTAATGTCGTCTGTTTGATAGAGCTGTTTCCACATTTCCCGGCTCACGCGCCCGTGCAGTTCGCTCACGCCGTTTGCCGCGCGGGACATTTTCAACGCGAGCACGGTCATCGTGAATTGCTCGTCGTTGTTCTGCGGCTCTACCCGCCCGTAAGACATCAGGTGGTTGTGGTCCAACCCGGTCGAGCTCCAATATTTTCCGAGCGAGTGGTACATCAGGTCGGTACTGAAGCGGTCGTGCCCCGCAGGTACCGGTGTGTGCGTTGTGAAAATGCATTTCGGGCGGACAGCTTTTTCTGCGGCTTCAACAGATTTTCCGGACTTCAATTCTTCGCGGAAGAGTTCAAGTACGAGGAACGCCGAGTGGCCCTCGTTCATATGATAGACGGACGGCTGAATGCCGAGCGAGCGCAGTAATCGCACGCCGCCGATGCCGAGCATTATTTCCTGACCGATGCGCGTGTCGATATCGCCGCCGTACACGTGCGCTGTCAATCCTTGGAAGTGCGTATCGTTCTCCGGCAGGTTCGTGTCGAGCAAGTACAGCGGTGCACGCCCGACTTGTATTTTCCACGTTTGGAAGTAGACCACACTGTGCCCGATTTCAACGGAGTTCAATAACCTGCCGCCTTCGGGCCGTTCGACGAGTTCGATGGGCAAGTTTTCCGGGTCGTTCATCGGGTAGAGTTCCTGTTGCCAGCCGTCCGGACCGATGCGCTGTTGGAAATATCCGTGCCGGTAGAATAAGCCGATACCGATGAATGGCAGTCCAAGGTCGCTCGCCGATTTAATGTGGTCGCCAGAAAGAATGCCTAATCCGCCGGAGTAAACAGGAACCGATTCGTGCATACCGTATTCTGCGCTAAAATACGCGACCGGTTGTTTAAAATCAGGCAGGTATTGTTCCGACCAGGTTTTTTTCTGTTCCATGTACGCATGAAATTCCGCTATCACGTGCCGGACAATGCGGGCGAAGTCGGGTTCGAGCAGGCGCGAGCGCAGTTCATTCTGAGAAATTTCGCGGAACACCGAAACGGCGTTATGGTTGGAGCGTTCCCAGACAAGAGGAGAGAGTTCCTTGAAAATGAGTTGCGCGTCCGGATTCCAGACCCACCACAGATTTCTGGAAAGCTGGCGCAACTGCACGGCAAGTACTTCTGCTGAAGGGGTGCCGTCTCGTTTATGGTTCATTCAGGCTTTGTCAGTTGGGGAGTAATACGCCCGTTAAGGTGCAAAAAAAGCAGGAAAGATGCCAGAGCAGTCAAACACGTTAAAGGCTTTCCAGAACTCTACTGACTTCTTTCTTAAGCATTGGAACGTCTTTTTGGATGGTCAACCAGACTTTCTCAACATCAACACCTAAATAGTTGTGTATCAGCTTATCACGCATACCGGCTATATCCTGCCACTCGATATCTGAATTTTCGTCTCGGAATTTATCGGAAAGTCGTTTTGTTGCTTCTCCGATAATTTCGAGCTGTCGAATAACGCCGTCTTGAATGAGGGTATTCTTGAGGAATGAAGGCTTTGAGACTCTCTTGGTGTATGCCTCGATTTTTGAAATAGCGTCGCGAATATGCTTGAGGTACACTGCATCATCATGCCGCATAAACGAGTTGACGCTCCTTCATGATTTGCTTTCGCAAATACGGACTAAGGGAGGATTCGGTCGAAAGGTCAATACGGCGTCCGAGCGCTGAGGAGAGTTCTCGCTCGAGTGCGACCAACTGAAGCAGTGTAGTCGGTTCCGAGAAAGAGACGAGCAAGTCAATGTCGCTGTTGCGTTTTGCCTCGCCTCGGGCTGTCGAGCCGAACAGGCTCAACACGCTAACGTGATACTTCTTGCACAAGGCAACAACCTGGTCAGTATGGAGAATCACTTGGCGCATGTAGGATTGAAGGATTTATTTCTTTAGTGCGAAAACGTATATTAAGGTGCAAAAAAAGCAGGAAAGATGCCAGAGTGTGGCTATTGTTTATCTGTTTTTACTCTTGAACTTACGATAACTAACGCTGAAACGAACAACATGGCGAGAATTCCCAGAAATGCTTCAAGTGGAGTCGTCCTTTCTGTAAGAAGCAGGAAGATATGGACTCCCACCATAAGCGCGCCACAGCATAAAAGTACGATTCTAAAAGGTGTGAAATTCCACTTGGCGTTCATTGTCAAAATCTAACAAATCAGACGCTGTAAATCAAGCTCACTATGAATACCGCAACCTCAACGAATTCAGCACCACGCTGACAGAGCTGAAGGCCATCGCCGCGGCGGCGTAGATGGGATTGAGGAACCCGAGCGCGGCGACAGGGATCCCAATGACGTTATAAATAAACGCCCAGAACAGATTTTGTTTGATGGTGCGGATAGTAGAATGTGAAAGATATATCGCCTGCACTACCCCCAGTAAATCGTTTCTCATAAGGGTGATGTCGGCGGTTTCCATCGCGACATCCGTGCCGCTTGCCATCGCAATACCGACGTCCGCCTGCGCGAGCGCGGGGGCGTCGTTCACCCCGTCGCCGACCATGGCAACAATTTTTCCTTCCTGTTGAAGCGCTTTCACACGCGCCGCTTTCTCGTTCGGCATGACCTCCGCAATCACGCGGTCAACACCAGCCTCGCGAGCGATGGCTTCGGCAGTGCGTTTGTTGTCGCCGGTGATCATCACGACTTCAAGGTTCATTTTTTTTAACTGCGCGACGGCTTCCTTCGACGTCGGCTTCAGCGTATCGGCAATACCGATAACGCCTGCCATGGAGCCGTTGAAGGCGATGAACACCGGCGTCTTGCCCTGCTCGGAGAGCTTCGCCGCAGTTGAATCGCCTTCGGGAGAATGCACCGAGTATTCTTTCATCATAGCCGCATTGCCGATGGCGACAGCGTCGCCTTCGACAACGGCAGTTACACCGAGTCCGGGAAACGACTGGAACGATTCGATGTTCGGTAGAGCTAACGAGAGCGAACGTGCGCGCTCTACAATCGCCATGCCCAGCGGGTGCTCGGATTTAATTTCCAGCGCCGCCGCTCGTTGGATCATCGTTCGTTCCAGAACCCCGTTCAGCGGCATCACATCCGTTACGCGCGGCTTGCCTTCCGTTATGGTGCCGGTTTTATCAAGCACGATGGTTTGAACCTTATGCGCGCGCTCGAGGCTCTCGGCGTTTTTAATGAGGATTCCCTTCGTTGCGCCGAGTCCGGTGCCGACCATAATTGCCGTCGGTGTAGCAAGCCCGAGCGCGCACGGGCAGGCGATAATCAGCACGGCAATAAAATTGATCATCGCGCCGGAAAAGTCAAGCCCGCCGATGACATACCACGCGAGGAACGTTATGGCGGCAATCCCCATCACCACCGGCACAAAGACCGATGCAATCTTATCCGCTAACGCTTGAATGGGCGCCTTGGAGCCTTGCGCGTCTTCAACGAGCTTCACAATCTGGGCGATGACCGTCTCCTTGCCGACCGCCGTCGCGCGGAATTCGATGCTCCCGTTTCTATTAATTGTGCCGCCGATGACCTTCTGGCCTGCGGATTTTTCGACCGGAATGCTTTCTCCCGTTACCAGCGATTCGTCAATGGAAGTGTATCCCTTCGTGATAATCCCGTCAACTGCAATTTTTTCGCCGGGCCGAACGATAACAATGTCGTCTCGCACCACATCATTGACCGGGAGATCCTGCTCTTGCCCGTTGCGTATTACGCGAGCGGTTTTCGGCTGGAGCCCGAGTAATTTCTTTATTGCGTCCGATGTGCGGTGCTTCGCCTTAGCTTCCAACACCCTGCCCATCAGTATCAGCGTGACGATGACTGCCGCCGTATCGAAGTACATGTGGTTTGCCGCATCCTGAATCGCCAGCCAATCCGGAAACAACACCACGACTGCGCTGTACATATACGCCGTGCCGGTGCCGACGGCGACGAGCGTGTTCATGTCGGCGGTGAAATGCTTGGCGAGCTTCCATGCGATAGCGAAGAACCGCTTGCCGGAGACCACCATCACGACCGTCGTGCCGATGAGTAATAATTTATTCACGTCCGGCATCGAGACTGGTGACCATTCCATAAACCATTCCGTCATCATCACCATGCTCACAAGCATGATGGGGAGTGTCAGCGCCGCACTGAAGAGGAATTCACGCTTCAGTTTGAGATACCCTTCCGAAGGTTCGGAACCTTCGGAAGGTGTGCGATCCTCCGGCGCCAGCAGTTTATACCCTGCCTCATCGACTGCTTGCGTGAGACTGGAAAGCTGGACAGACGCGGGGTCGTACTTCAGCGTAACTTTTTCTGTTGCGAGGTTGACGTTCGCTTCCTGCACGCCGTCCACGTTCTTCAACGCTTTTTCCACGCGCAGGACACAGCTTGCGCACGTCATCCCTTCGACCGGGAGTGTTTGTGTTATGACACTGTTGCTCATGAGTTCGCTT
>DATCJD010000270.1:0-6315 GCA_036507435.1 Bacteroidota bacterium | reverse complement strand
ACCATCGCCGCCTTTGCCTACCGGCACTCAAAGGGCATGCCGTATGTCTATCCGGATAACGACCTAACCTACGCGGGAAATTTCTTGAGCATGATGTTTAAAATCGCCGAGCCGACGTACAAGGTGAATCCGGTGTTCGAGCGCGCGCTGACGGTGCTCTTCATCCTCCATGCCGACCATGAACAAAACTGCAGTACCAACACCATGCGCAGTATCGGCAGTTCGCATGTGGACCCGTACTCCGCCTGCGCGGGCGCGGCGGCGGCGCTGTGGGGACCTCTTCACGGGGGCGCCAACGAGGCGGTACTGCATATGCTTGATGAAATAGGGTCGCTGAAGAATGTCCCGGCTTTTATTAACGAAGTCAAGCAGGGCAAGGGCAAGCTGATGGGCTTTGGGCATCGTGTCTATAAGAATTACGACCCGCGCGCAAAGGTCATTAAGAAGCTCGCGGACGAAGTCTTTGGAGTCACGGGACGGAATCCGAAACTCGATATCGCGCTGGAACTGGAGCGTATCGCGCTCGAAGATGAATACTTCGTCAAACGAAAATTATATCCGAACGTTGATTTTTATTCCGGCCTGATCTACCAGTCGATGGGATTCTCCATGGATTTCTTCCCGGTCTTGTTTGCCATTCCCCGCACAGCGGGATGGCTCGCGCACTGGCAGGAGCATATCCTCGATGCGGATCAAAAAATAGCGCGGCCCCGCCAGATCTACCTCGGACAGCCGGAACGTAAATGGATTCCGATGGAGCAACGGAAATAATTCATACCAGTCACCCTCAACCGGCGCATTGAGCGAACAGCACGTCCTTCACATTTCCGCCAACCCCTGGGCGATAGCCGCGTTTGCCGGCTACCTCATTGCTGTTATTGGCGTCGGTGTGTACGCATCTCGTTTTGCTTCCCAAGGAATAACAGAATTCTTTCTCGGCGGGCGCAAGCTGAAAAGCTTTGTCGTCGCGTTGAGCGCGGTCACATCCGGCAGAAGCGCGTGGCTGATTGTCGGGGTGACGGGCATGGCATACACGCGAGGGCCTTCTGCGGTGTGGTCGGTTGTCGGCTATATTGTCGTCGAGCTGTTCATGTTCTTAACGGTCGCCGTGAAACTCCGCCACCACACCGGAGCGATGAACGACGTAACCCTGTCTGATTTTTTCGAGTCGCGTTTCGGAGATTCCCGCAATCTCCTTAGAACTGCCAGCTCTATCATTATTCTCCTGTTCATGGTAATATATGTCGCGGCGCAATTCGACGCGGGCGGAAAGACGTTCAGCGCAAGTTTCGGCATGACGCATTTCGAAGGCGTGCTCATGACGGCGTTCATCGTGTGGGCGTACACCCTGCTCGGCGGATTTCTTGCCGTGGCATTAACGGACGTCGTTCAGGCATTCTTCATGTTGACCGGATTGATTGTCTTGCCGGTTATTGCGGTCATGGATTTTGGCGGCGTCAGCGCCGTACTGAATTCCGTTGAGAGCCAGGACCCGTTGCTCCTTGATTGGTTTGCTCTCGGCTTCGGCGCCTTGGTCGGATTTCTCGGCATCGGCTTCGGCTCCACCGGAAATCCGCACATCATCGTCCGGTACATGTCCATCGAAGACCCGCGATTGTTGCGCCGCTCCGCTGTGTATGGCACGGTGTGGAATGTCTTGATGGCGGCAGGGGCAATCCTGATCGGAATCGCAGGACGCGCGTACTTTCCCGACCATTCCGTGTTGCCGAATGCAGATACGGAAAATCTCTTTCCCTACCTTGCCCAGCTTCACCTGCATCCGTTTTTGTTCGGGTTGGTGATCGCGGCAATCCTCGCCGCCATCATGTCGACCGCCGATTCCCAACTTCTCGTCGCAACATCGTCTGTCGTACGGGATGTGTATCAGAAACTTCTGCTCAAAGGAAAGTACATCGACCAGCGCAAGCTTGTACAGCTGAGCCGCATAATGATTTCCGTTCTCGTGGTTGCCGCCATCGGACTGCGCGAGCTTGCATCCGACCTCGTATTTTGGCTGGTGCTCTTTGCCTGGGGCGGGCTTGGTGCGTCGTTCGGTCCTGCCTTGATTCTCTCCCTCTACTGGAAGGGCGTTACGAAATGGGGCGTTCTTGCAGGATTTGTAAGCGGTACGACGGTCACGATTATCTGGAATCAAATCCCTGCGCTCAAGAATGCCATGTACGAGCTTGTTCCCGCCTTTCTTATTTCCACTATTCTGGTTATTATCGTAAGTAAACTCACGACCATCACTACTTCCGACATATCGGAATAAAAATTATGGCACGACGACACCAAAGCCTCATACCGCTCGCTCAAGACCACTACCACGGACTGCTTCTTGTTCAGCAGATACGGGAACGTAAGCGAATCATCATGACAGGCTGGCCCCCAGCCCCCGCCGGGCAAGCTCGTCGTGTTGCCGAATTCTATGAAGAACATCTCAAGAATCATTTTGACGCCGAGGAACAGGCGCTCTTTCCGCTCGCTTCGAAGCATGTCGAATCTGCAAGAGCCGTCGTGCAGGAGTTGCTGAATGAACATAGCGCGCTGGAAACATTCATCGCTCAATTTCGTGAAGCGCCGGAAGCTAATATCGAGCAACGATTAGAGGAATTTGCCAACCTACTTGAACGGCACATCCGTAAAGAAGACCGCGTCCTGTTCCCACTTCTCGAAGAACACGCGCCGGCTGAGGTGCTTTCACAAGTCGAGTCGCTTATGCATCCATTTTATGACGACAAAAAGAAGGAACAATAACCAATGAAAATCAAACTGAACGATGTGCACATTAACTATGTCGAGCGGGGAATGCCGCAGGGTGTGCCGGTCGTGTTCATTCATGGATTCCCGTTCAATCATTCGATGTGGGAGCCGCAGATGCTCGCCCTGCCGAATGAGTACCGCGCCATCGCCTACGATGTGCGGGGCCACGGGGAAAGCGACGTCGCCGACGCGCTCTATAGTATGGAATTCTTTGTCGACGACTTGATTGCGCTTCTCGACCATCTTGTGCTGAAGCAGGTTGTCTTGTGCGGGCTTTCTATGGGCGGCTATATTGCCTTGCGTGCGATAGAACGACATCCCGACCGTGTAAAAGGTTTAGTTTTATGCGATACACGCAGTGAAGCAGACCCGAACGAAGGAAAGGTTAAGCGGTCGGCTTCCATCAAAGCCGTAAAAACAAACGGCGTAAAAGCGTTCGCGGAGGGGTTTGTCAAAGCTGTCTTTGCGCCGCAGACGTTCGAAAAAAATCCGACTGCTGTTGAGAGCATCAAAACGGCAATAGCGGCGAATTCTCCACTGGGAATCTGCGGCACGTTGCTTGCTCTCGCCTCGCGAACCGATACAACAACCGCGCTGGCGAATATTAAAGTCCCGACGCTCATACTCGTGGGCGAGCACGACACCCTCACGCCCGTCGCCGCGTCTCAGGCAATGCATGAAAAAATCGCCGGCTCTGAACTCCACATCATCCCCAACGCCGCTCACATGAGCAATATAGAAAATCCGGATGTGTTCAATGCCGCGCTGTTGAAGTTTCTCAAGAAATTCTAGATTGAAAGGGTAACGCAGTTGAGCCAACCGACGCAACAACCTCGCGCTCTTGCCCGCGTTATGGGGCAATGGGATTTGATCGCATTGACCGTAAACGGCGTGATTGCCAGCGGAATTTACTTTCTACCATCTACCATTGCCGGGCTGACTGGACCGTTTAGCCCTTTTGCGTATCTCATTTGCGCGCTCATCACGCTTATCTTTGTGCTGTCGTTTGCAGAAGTCTCGAGCCGTTTCGACGCGGCAGGAGGACCGTATCTGTACGCCTATGAAGCGTACGGTAAATTCGTTGGCTTTGAGATAGGCTGGATAGCCTATCTCACCCGGCTTTCCGCAGTCGCCGCAAACTACAACCTCTTTATTATTTATCTTGGGCATTTTTTCCCCTCGGCAACCTCCGGAGTGCTCCGCGCATCGGTCTTGTTTACGCTCATTGCGATGTTTACCGTTATCAATATTCGCGGCGTAAAGTACGGCGCGTGGACGGTAGATGTGATCACCGTCGCAAAGCTCCTGCCGCTTCTCTTACTCATCTTGGTTGGGCTTTCCTCCATCGATACGGGAAATATTTCCATTCAGGAAGTCCCCCCGTACGAAGGATTCATGCGGGCGATGTTCCTGCTGACGTTCTCGTATGGAGGATTTGAAATTGTGACGATACCTTCCGGCGAGTCGGTTGACCCAAAACGCCATGTGCCCCGCGCCCTTATCGTTGCACTTGTGATTATCGCGGTCTTCTATTTTTTCGTACAATTAGTGGCTGTCGGTGTTCTGCCTTCGCTGGCGACAGAAGAGCGACCGATTGCCGCCGTTGCAAGCACGCTGATGGGAAACTTTGGCGGTAACCTTGTGGCGTTCGGCGCGCTCCTGTCCACGTTCGGATACTTTAGCGGCTCGATTTTGGGCGTCCCGCGTCTCACCTTTGCGCTTGCAGAGAAAAAACAATTGCCTGCTGCGTTTGCCAAAATCCACCCAAGGTTTCAAACGCCTTACATTTCCATTCTTTTTTACTCCGTTCTCGCCTTTTTACTGGCGGTGTTTTCGAACTTTATCACTCTTGCTGCCGTCAGTGTCGTTTCGCGGTTACTCTACTATATTACGACGAGCGGCGCAGTGTTCGTCTTCCGTCGCCAGAGCAAAGCGCCGTTTACGATACCGCTGGGTCCCGTCATACCGATTGCGGGAATTGCCTTTGCATTGTATCTTCTCCAGTACCCCAAACTTGAAGAAGTGTACTTCGCGGCAGGCGGAATCGCCATCGGGACTGTGCTCTATTTCTTTGTCAGACGAAATGAAAAAAAATAAAACCATCATAAGGCGGGAGCATACTTCTCCCGCTTACTAATTCTTGAATATATACCAATTACCTATGCGCCGAACATCTCAGATGCTGATGTTTATTTTACTTGTTGTATTGTCACCTTCTTCCGCTCATACCCAAAGTTGGTCACTATTAATTACCTCGAACAAACCACCCGCGCGGGCACACCATTCTACCGTATATGACCCTCTCGGCAACCGGATCATTATTTTTGGGGGATCAGTATCCACGGGCAGTGGAAATACGCTTGCAAACGACGTCTGGAGTCTTGACTTAACAACACTCGCCTGGGAACAAATCATTCCGGCGCCAGGTCTTCTACCTACACCGCGCTTCACGCATAATGCAGTGTTCGACTCCGCACAAAACAGAATGATTATTTGGGCAGGACAAGGAATTGGGAATGTCTTATATAATGATGTCTGGGCTTTTTATCTTTCCACGAGTGCGTGGGAACAACTGTGGCAGAATGGTGATTTCCCCGGCGCTCCCGCCACACGCTACGGTACCGCTGCACAGTTTGATCCATTAGAGCGAAGACTTATCAACGTCTCAGGTTTCACGTCTGTAGGCGGGAGACACGAGGATACTTGGGCATTTCAGGTGGATACCATGCGGTGGAATGACAAGACAAGCTTCCCTCACCCCTTAAAGCGTTGTCTTCATAGCAGTTGCTTTGCCGAAGACCGAAGGATGCTTTTTCTCTACGGCGGACAATCAGACCAAGTTGGCTTTCTCGAAGACCTGTGGTCACTTAATGTTGATACTTTTGAGTGGGAGCAACTCACGCCAAATGACCGTCCTTACGGGAGGCATTTTTCATCAATGGTGTACGATGGGAGCGGGAACCTGTACGTTTTTGGCGGAAAGACATCAGACATTATGGCAACGCAAGACGGGGCAAAAAACGACCTCTGGCGTTTTTCGTTGAACACAAATATGTGGGAGCAGTTGCTACCTCCTGATCCCCTTCCGGCAATACGCTACGGACATACCGCCATCTTCGCTAGGTCGCGGAATAGCATGATCATCGTTGGAGGCATAGTCGGCAACCTTCGATTCAACGACGTATGGGAGTTTCAACTTGCAACAGCTACTCACGTGCCATTATCGGATATCCCGACTGAATTTTCCCTCAGCCAAAACTATCCAAATCCGTTCAACCCAACGACCAATATCGAATTTCGGATTGCGGACATTGGATTTGTTTCTTTAAAAATTTACGACATGTTAGGCAGAAATATCGCGACACTCATGAATGAATCGTTACCTCCCGGCATGTACCGGAGAACATGGGATGGAAGCGGATATCCGAGCGGGCTTTATTACTACCGATTGCAGACTTCGAACTTTGTAGATACAAAAACAATGACCCTCCTAAAATGAGCAACCTTATGAGATACGTCATCGTTCTTGGCATAGCACTATTCGTCGCAGAC
>DATCJD010000269.1:0-3478 GCA_036507435.1 Bacteroidota bacterium | reverse complement strand
GGAAACCTCGGGTCCCACAGTATTCTTGATGTAGTATGCGCCGGGGATGCATCATCTCAGTATTCAGGGGTGGCGGGAATCCCAACAGGAGGAGGGGAGAACGGTTCGTACTATACCGAATTTGTTTATGAAAATAGGTTTTTCACTCTAAGAGGGGGAACGTTGGCGAAACGCACATACAAGACAGACAAGAAAGACGACCCGAAAACGTTTGAGATGGAATGTGTCAGTAATCCGAAAGAAATAGTTCACGTTGAACAATTTCTTGATAAAGTAAACGCCGTCGCAAAGCTGGACGACGGTACGTTCTACAGACTGCTGGTGGCTTCGACGGAAGCAGTCAACAATGCCATCATGCACGGGAACAAGTCCGACCCGCGCAAAAAGGTCCTTGTGAGGGTTGTCTTCAAGAAGCACGATAGCCTTACCGTAACCGTGCAAGACCAGGGGGCGGGGTTCGACCCGGCGGGCGTACCGAATCCCATTGAAGATAAGAATCTTTTTAAGACAAGCGGGCGCGGCGTATTTTTAATGAAGGAACTGATGGACGAAGTGCAGTACAGTTTCGGCAAAGAAGGCTCAAAAGTCGAATTGACGATAAATTTGAAGCGGCTGTAGGAAGCAAACATGTCATTCCCGTCCCAAAGGGATCCTCCGTAGGAGTCCTACGGACCTTCGGGAAACGATGTTATCGGAAATCCATTCCGAATCAGCGCCACACGAGACTGTGGCGTTTTTTTTTGTCCCGGTCGGGAGACCTTCGACAAGGACAGGGGGAAGCGGGCGGCACGACGAGGAATCGTTTGACTGAATTCACGACAAAGTTCCGTTGGAACTTCGGGATTCCTCAGCCAGAAAACGGCTTCGGAATGACATCTATAAACTGTCACCTACAACGTCGCTGTCACCGTCGCCATTGCTCTGCGCCTCAACAACGACCCGCCGAAAATCTGGTAGTGCTCCGTATTGAGCACATTCGAAATGGTAATGTTAAGCGTGAACATCGGTGAAACCGCTACCGTCCCGCTCACATTCACTAGTGTATATGATTGAATCGGTCCGCGGAAAATCCCCGCCGCCCAATCAAACCCGGGCACATGCTTGACGGTAACACCCACATCATATCCGTCGGGATGTGTGTAGGTAATGCCCCCGCTGATTTTATAATCGGGAGAATTGGGAAGCAACACGTCGTTCTGGTGCTTTTCGATAACCTCGAAGCTGAACTGCGAGTAGCTGGCGCTCACGTGCCAGGCTTCCGAGAGATAATAGTTCGCCGCGACTTCAAACCCGCCTTCGTTGACCTTGCCCGCGTTTGTGTAAGACCAAATTGTTCGTGGAGCGGTTTCTCCCGGCAATATTATCGGCAAGGGATATGCAGGATTTAATGCAGGCCCAAGGTCTGAAATAAAATCCGTGAGCTGGTTGAAGTATGCATCAACCGTCAGAAACAGTTTGTTCGCAAAAACTCCTTTGTAACCGATTTCGTAGCCAGTGATTTTTTCTACTTTCAGACCCGGGTTCCCGAAATACGCCAGCGGGCTTGTCGGGTGTTTGACGTATAAGTAGAGTTCAGAATAATTCGGCGATTGGAATGCTTTGTTGAACGTCGCCCGGAGCGTGTGTCCGCTTGCAGGCGTCCACACGACG
This sequence comes from Bacteroidota bacterium, assembly GCA_036507435.1. Lineage (GTDB taxonomy): Bacteria > Bacteroidota > Ignavibacteria > UBA10030 > UBA10030 > JAKEEG01. The sequence continues at coordinate 1,828 of DATCJD010000269.1, read as the reverse complement.
GCGGCTTTTGGCGAGAGGAAGCTTTCCGTCAGGCTTGACCTGTCCCAGCGAGCGGCGACTATGCCTTTGAGGTCATCGCTGAATTTATACTCCGCTTGCCCAAATACGCCGCTAAGATTATCCGTTCGCGAATTCTCCATCAGCGTCCCCTCGGTATCGATAGTGACCATCCGGTGCGATGCCCCGGCAATGACAGTCACGCGATCAGCCGGGGAGAAATTATATTGGATTTCCCCGTGTGAAATGAGAGCGTCTTGTATTAAATTCAGCCCTGTCGAAAGAGATTTCTCCGGCAATTTATTGAACCGCCCGCTTGTCCACAGCATCGCGCTCAAGCCGTGTCCCGTATAACTGACGCGCCCCCAGGGCCTATGTGCGCGTTGCACTTGCACTCTGCCGATGCCGGTGACGATGACTTCCTTTTCAACTTGAGTGAAGCCGCCTTCTATCGTTGAAGCACCGCCATGCATGTATTCATAGTCGAAACGAGCCTGACCGTAGATATTGTTGACGGGGTCGAGGTTTAAATCAAGGACTTCATTATTGAGGAAGGGATTGAGTCCGGCATATTCAAAATTTCGGTTCGTGCGCGGTGTGCTGAATGTTTTTCCAGACATAATGCCCGCGTTTATTCGATAGCTCCACGCACCTGCCGATCCTGCGTGACGCACATCAGCGCGGTAGGAGCTTAATTCGCCGCCTCCGACGATGACCCGCGTGCCGAGGTTTGCTTTCGGCGGAAGGGAAGAGATATTCAACACGCCATTGTACGCATTTGCGCCGTAGAGGGCGGAGCCGGGTCCGCGCACAAGCTCGATGCGCCCGAGTTCTTCAAGCGGGATGGTCATGGCATTCCACTCGGTGGCGGAAAGAAATGCCGTGCCGAGATCGCGTCCGTCGAGCAAGATCAACAGCCGGCGGTTGAGCGAGCTGTTAAAACCGCGCGTATTCAAATTAAAATCGAACAAGCCGCTCTGGGTAATATCCACGCCCGGCTCGGATTCGAGCAGTTTCGGCAATTGCCCGTGCCCCGCGCCGCGCGCAATATCTTTTGCGTTAACGACCGATACAGCCGCGGGCGCATCGGTGATGCGCTCCCGGCGAAGCGATGCGCCGTACACCAACACCTCGCCCACTTGAATGCTCGAGGACTTAATCACGAAATCCAATAGCATGGTTTCACCCGCCCGCACCTGTACGGGCATCTCTCTCGATTGGTAACCGACGGAAGTTACGAGTATTGTATATTCTCCCGGCGGGATATTGCCAATGGTATATTTTCCGTTGATGTCAGCCGCGGAGCCGATGGGCGTATCTTTCAGTCGCACGTTGACGTTGGGGATAGTTTCCTTCGTCTCTTCATCGCGAACTGTTCCGGCAATGCTTCCGGTATTTTGAGCGTTCGCAGTGAGCGTGAAGTATACTGCAATAAACATATATACTGATAACCAGCGTAGAGAAGATTTCACTGGAGAGCCTCCCTTGTATGTCTTTGTAGGGGCACAACATGTTGTGCCCCTGCGCGATGATTATATTAAATAAAAACCCCGACCGCAACTCGATCGGGGTTGAACATGCAGGTTCAATGTCTCATGCATGGATAAATATGATATGCGTTAAAAATTCCTGCTTTTGTATTCTCTGTGGAATCCGCCTGTCGTGCCGTCTCCGTGGAAAATAAATTTTACGATTCCAACGTTTGGTACCAGCCAAAGCTCCGCCGTTGATGCTTCTGTCGCAAGCACGCCATTGAGATATATTTTGCGCTTCGCAACAACGTAGTAAGTCTGACTGAATGTTTGACCTGTTGGAGAGGTATAATCCTGGC
>DATCJD010000268.1:0-5506 GCA_036507435.1 Bacteroidota bacterium | reverse complement strand
CGGTTTCTGCCAGCTCATGAACTTGTGCAACCCTCCCGCCGCTTCCATCACGTCCATACCCGGACGCATGTACAGGTGGTACGTGTTGCCTAAGATAATCTGCGCGCCGAGTTCGAGTAATTCACGCGGCTGGATCGCCTTGACGCTCCCCTGCGTTCCGACCGGCATGAAGATCGGCGTCTCGATAACGCCATGGTCGGTGGTGAGCAACCCTGCGCGCGCCGCGCCGTCTTTTTTCTGGAGTTCGAATGTCACGTGATTCGTACGGGAAGGAATGATTGATTCGTGAGTGCAGCAGAACAACAAAAATCCGCCGCAAGAACATTACGGCGGATTTCCTATTCTACTCTCTGTCTTTAGATTATTTCTGCAACCGGAAGCGAATCGGGATCGACATGCGCACTTTGACAGCCTTGCCGCGCTGCTTCCCGGGTTTAAATTTCGTTTTCTGCACGGCAGACATCGCCGCTTCGTCGCAACCCGCGCCGATGCCTTTCACCACATTCGTTCTCGTCACGTTGCCCGTCTCGTCCACGTACGCTTCGACGAACACTGTGCCTTCCACTCCCGCGCGCTTTGCAATTTCCGGATACACAACAAGCGATTGAATTCCCGCGATGCCGTTCACTGGTTCCGGCAGGTCTTCGACGGCGACGAAGTAGGTTTCTTCATCTTCAGCCGGAGGAGGAGGAGGAGGGGCGTCGCGTGTAATATCAACTTCCGTGCTCATAATATCGACGTCCTCAAGCTGTTGGTCGCCCGGAGCTTCAATCGGGATCGGCGGCCTCGGCGGAGGCGGAGGACGGTTCTCCTGCTTTGTGATGTCGATATCCTCGACGTCAACCACTTCCTGGGACCCTGTGAGAATTTTATTCGGCGGTTTGACGTCCGGGAAAAATTTGAACGCGATAATCATCAGCGCAAGCGCAATGATGAGCGCGACTTCAAACGTCTTTTTATACTTGAACCGAAGGTCAACTTCTGGGTTTTTCCGCAGCATAGGCATTCTCCCGCAAGGTAAACGTTACCAGAATATAGCCAGAAAACTATCTCTTGTCAAATACTTCGTTATCCGACAGCCGTTTTTCTCTCCATCTCCTCCACACCAGTACTAACACGAACGCCAGCGCTCCCGTTCCATCCGCGAGGGCGTCGAGCGGGTCCGGCGTTCTCCCCGGCACGTATATTTGGTGAAATTCGTCAACGACCCCGTACAGACACGTAAAAAGATAGGCAAACAGGATTGCTTGCTTTTTCAACACCGGATACACGGATTGATAGAAAAACGCCCGCCAGACAAGAAAACAAAGGATGAAATACACCGTCCCGTGTACGAGTTTATCTACCCTGATGGGAAATCGCAGGGAGCCGATACCGGGTAATGCCGATAAACCAAAAATGGCAATGCACCAAATGAGCGCGGGTAGTTGGTACTTGACGAACGATTCGCTTCCCTTCATCCGCGCTCTATCTCCTGAAATGCCGAAGGAAGGAAATCAACAAGGTCTTGCGCCACGAGGCTTCGTTCGCCGTACTTCGCGCGCGCGAGGTTCCCGGAATAACCATGAATGAATACTCCTGCGAGCGCGGCGTCCGCATCGGTCATGCCTTGCGCCCACAATGACGCGATGATACCGGATAATACGTCGCCCGAACCCACAGTCGCCATGCCGGGGTTACCCGTTGAATTGATATACTCCATGCCGTCACGCGTCGCGGTGATTGTGGGACCGCCTTTCAACACGACGGTCGCATTCCACGAAACAGCGGCAGAATGTGCAAGCCCTTTTGCTCGATTCCGCTCGATGCTCTCCGACGTCATACCGGATAAACGGGAGAACTCGCCCGTGTGCGGTGTGAGAATAAACGAAGCTTTCGACTTTTTGAATTTCGCCATTCCAACACTCGCGAGCGCGTTCAACCCGTCCGCATCAAGAAGCATCTTCCCGGTAAAATTGTGTACGATTTGTTGTATCAATGATTGCGTTTCCGGATTCTGCGAGAGTCCGGGACCAATCATCACCACATCCGCCCACTTCATTTTCTCCCGAATAGCGGAGAGAGCGTTGAGGCTCAGCGTCCCCTCAGTAGTAGAAGGAAGCGGACTCACGATCGGTTCCGTCAGTTTTTTTGCGAGAATGGGATAGACCGTCTCCGGCGTGCCGAGCAGAACCGCCCCGGCGCCTGAACGAAGCGCGGACATCGCCGCAAGCGCCGCCGCGCCCGTGTAGCCTTTTGACCCAGCTAGAATAAAAATTTTTCCGGTGGAATATTTATGCGCCGTCGAAGGCCTGCGCGGGAGTTTCGACTGAATGTCTTGTTGCTCGACGAGAAAAGTTTTGAATTTCGGTGAAGACGTAACGGCTTTCGGAATGCCTATATCCGCCACCACAACGTCGCCCGCATGGTCTTGTCCCTGATTGCAGAACAATCCCGTTTTAAGCAGACCGAGCGTAACGGTTGCGCTCGCTTCGACTGCCGCATCTTCCACAATGCCTGTTGACACATCAACGCCCGACGGAATATCCACCGATACGACCGGCACGGTGCGACTGTTCATCCAACGAATAGCCGAAAGAACGGGCTTTCGGACTGTTCCGGAAAATCCTGTACCTATCAACGCATCCACAATAATATCTGGCGGCTCAAGGGATTTTACTGTAGCTGAAGAAAACGGGCGGATTGCCAACTTGCCGCCGCTCGCTTTTGCAATTTTCGAAAGGATAGTGTAGTTCGTCTTTGCGTCGCCTCGTAACTCCCGTGCATTCGATATCATAAGAACAGAAACGGTTGCGCCTTGGTTGACAAAGTGCCGCGCCGCAACGAAACCGTCTCCGCCGTTATTGCCTTTTCCGCACACGAGAACGATGTGCCGCCCGTGCGTAGGACCGAAATTCTCCTCTACGAAGGACGCGACCGCCGAGCCGGCGTTTTCCATCAAGAGAACCGTTGGAATACCGTACGCCCTGCTTGCTGTCTTATCGCACAACCGCATTTCCTCTGCCGAGACGACGGTTTGCATGGAGGGACCTTTACTGGAATCTCTGCGCTAACTCAACGATGAGGGAAGGATACAGCCCCAGTTGGACGACAAACAATGCGGCGAGCACAAGCGCAATGACCGTGTGAAGAGACGGCGTTGCGCTCACGTCCGCCTGCCCGTCGCGGAAGTACATCATCACCACAAGACGAAGATAGTAGTAGACCGAGATGACGCTGGTGAGCACGCCGACAACGGCAAGCCATGCCATGTTCGCTTTCACCGCGCTGAGGAACACATAGTATTTTCCAAAAAACCCGGCGAACGGCGGAATACCGGCAAGCGAGAACATGAACAATGCCATCAGCGCGGCGAGGTAGGGGCGTTTCGTACTCAACCCCGCGTAGTCGTCGAACGTCAACCCCTTGTCCTCCTCTTTCTCCATCACCGAGACGATGGTGAATGCGCCGATGTTCATAAACGTGTACGCGACGACATAAAACAGAATACCGGTCTGCCCTTCCGGGTTCCCGGCGGCTATGCCGGAGAGCATGTAGCCGGCGTGAGCGATACTCGAATACGCCAGCATGCGTTTGAGGTTCGTCTGCACGACGGCGCTGACATTGCCGATAATCATCGAGGCGGCGGCGATGAGAGCGAGTATTTCGCTGACCGCCGAGCCTGAATACTCGAACGACCCGATGAACACGGAGACGAACGCGGCAAACGCCGCCGCCTTTGCGCCCGTGGACATAAACGCCGTTACAACCGTCGGCGCGCCTTCGTAGACATCCGGCGCCCACATGTGAAACGGCACTGCCGAGATTTTAAACGAGAACGCGACGACGAGCATTCCCACGCCGACGAGGAACAAACCGTTGCCTGAGAACGAAGCAAAATTCTGTTTCAGGACGAGCATATCCGTCGTGCCTGTTGAGCCGTAGATGAGCGCTATACCGTAGAGCAGAAATCCTGTCGCGAACGCGCCCAGCAGAAAATATTTTACGCTCGCTTCATTTGAGATGTGCTTTTTCCGGAAAAATCCTGCCAGCACATACAAACTGACGGACATCAATTCGATGCCGAGGAAAATTATAATCAGGTCGAGCGCGCTCGCCATCAACACCATCCCCGTTGTCGCGAAGACGATCAGGATATAATACTCACCCCGGTGCAAATTGAGCTTGGTAAGATATTCCCGTGAGACGAGAATGGTGAGAAACGCCGACGTCAAAAACAAAAGGGTAAAGTAACTCGCAAAGCCGCCGATGCGGAGCATTCCGCCGAACGCCGTACCCTCGCCCCCTATCTCGGCAACTGCAAACCCCGCGGCAGTGAGTATTCCCGCAAGGCTCACATAGTACGAGAGGTTCGCGCGCGTTCCGCGCGTCGCTTCGACCAGCAGAAGCGCCAGCCCGGTGACTATGAGAGTCAGCAGACTGAGAATATGTAAGAGGTCGTTGGAGTTCATTATGAAAACCAAACTAATCCGAAGGCGTCCACGCCGAGGATTCTTCGGTCAACACACAACGCTCGGCGAGACGCCTTCGCGTTAGGATCGGTGTTTACACTACTCATAATACAGCCAATACCACACGACGACAAAAATCGGAATGAGAATTGGAATAGAATATTTCACGATGTAGCCGAAAAAGCTCGGCATCTCGATTTTCGACTGTTCTGCTATAGACTTCACCATGAAATTAGGTCCGTTGCCGATATATGTGCACGCGCCAAAGAATACCGCACCGAGCGAAATCGCTTGCACGTAGTGCCAGGTGTCGGCTGTAATGAGCGCCGCGCCCGCTTGCAACGGGTTCGTCAAACCCAACGATTCCGGCGTCGCCATACTCAGCATGACGTGCATATGCGCGATGTTATCGACGCTCGCACCGTGCAAGCCGAACGCCGCGCTGAGGAAGTTCAAATACGTGGGCGCATTATCAAGGAAGCCGGAGAGCATGCCCGTCCCCCAGAAATACTGTCCCGTCGAAACGATGCCGAGCTGTTCCGAGTTCAGCTCGAGCCAGTCGAGCGCGGGAATCATCGTGGCGAAGATCCCGATAAATAAGATGGCGACTTCTTGAATAGGGTGGAAATTGAAATCATTTTTCGCGTGCACTTCTTTCTTCGTCGAGTAGTACGACCCCAACGCCGCCGCCCACATAATCACCTCGCGCAACATCATCGGCTTTTCGATAAAGACCGCGCCGATAATCATCGCAAGATAGAAGATGTTATGCAGTCCGGTAAATTCCGGCTTGTCGGGTTTCATCTCCGCTTCCTGCTCTTTTTTCGATTCCTTTTTGAAGTTGATGGTATCAATCACAAAAAAGATGGCGAGCAACGCCGCAACCGCGAGAAGCCATGCTTCCCACACGCGTCCGATCACCCAAAAGAACGGGACGCCTTTCAAGTACCCGAGAAACAACGGCGGATCGCCGATAGGCGTTAACGCTCCCCCGATATTACTGACGATAAAAATAAAAAAGATAATGTGGTACGGTCTGATGCGGTGCTTGTTGA
>DATCJD010000267.1:0-7785 GCA_036507435.1 Bacteroidota bacterium | reverse complement strand
GCGCCCTCGACAATTTTGCGCCGCGCGGCGATTATCGCTTGTGCCTGCTGGCGGCGGAGCATCGCCTGGGCTATTTCCTGAGAGTAGGCGAGGTGGCTGATACGCGATTCGGTCACTTCAACACCAGCAACTTCAAGCCGTGTTTGTAGTTCGCGCTTTAGATGCTCGGATATTTCCTGTGGGTTACCGCGTAGTGAAGAGCGTTCCTCATCCTGTGCATCGTACGGGTATTCACTGGCAAGCCCTCGAATAGCGGTCTCACTCTGAACGGCGACGAACTCCTCAAAATTCTCCACGTCGAACAACGCCTTGGCGGAATCCACCACTCGCCAGACGACTACTGCCGCAATCTCAATCGGGTTGCCGTGCAGGTCGTTCACCTTGATTTTGTCGCTGTTGAAATTCCGGATCCGCAACGACACATGCCGATCTGAGACGAAGGGATTTACCCACCAAAAACCGTCTTCGCGCACCGAGCCGATGTATTTGCCGAATAACACCAGTGCCTTCGCCTCATTCGGCTGTACAATGAAAAAGCCGAATATACACGTAAAGGTAAAAATGAAAAGTGGGACTTCCGCCCAGAGGTACAAGGGGGCTTTATTGAGGACAATGTAATAAATCAGCCAGGCGTTTGCCGCCAACAGGGTCACGAACAGAAACAGTGCGGCATAGCCGTTGATACGTTTGCCGGTAGTTTCGCTGAAGGTGTGCATGGAAATACTCCTTAAGTAAGTTGATAGCGAAATGATATCATATTAATATCAACTTGTCAAGAGGAATTTTTACAAAATGAGCGATTGTTGGAAAGGGGCTGGAAATACTTGGGTTTTGTGGATGCGCAACGGAGATGGAACTACTTGCGGCGTACTTTGCCTGTGCGGGAGCTTGCGAAGTGCGTCGTAAATACCATGAGCAACCCCTGAAATCACGTTCCCGCTTGCCCTTTCGGGACCCCTGCGCAGGAACAAGAAGAAACATGATCAACGAAGCACACGAAGGGGCACAACGTCCTGTTATACAGAACACACTTCAGGTGCGGTTCCGGCGCACGTTTGTTCCCGTCCTCTCCCAGCTCCAAGTTGTCTTGTTGAAATATGTTTCTCTCTCGTCGCGACAAAAAAAAACGGACGATTCAACTGATGATACCGACAACTCATCTTCTTTTTGTTGCCGCCCGTATGGCTCAGTAGTGTATAATAAATTTTTGAACGAAAAAATATTCACGTAATAAAATTGAATTTTATCTTGGTATTGGCTACATTCTTGATGTTCTCTTGTATGACCATGAGAACGTATTTGTTACTGTGAATCTCTCATCAACTTTTCACATACAACGGAGGGGTCAATGGTATTCACGTTATTGCTCTTCGGGTTGATACTTCAAACGGGCACCCAGCAACAAACCCCCGCTCAACAGCCTGAGCGGAACAGTCTTGCCCTCAAGTTGGAGGAATCCATTAAAGGGAAAGAAAACCTACCCGCAGAAGAAGTCTGGAAGAATATAAAGATTTTCAATGGCCGTCCGGCTATACAGGTCTTACGCATCATGGAGCTTGCGTATACACCAGGGCTTGGCGTTAAATGCAGCTATTGTCACAATACGGAGAAATGGGAAAGTGATGAAAAGAAGCCGAAGGAAATTGCCCGCCAAATGTCGTTGATGTTACGGGAGCTTAACCCGAAGCTTCAAACTATTACCGGCAAAGACGACGCGACTGTCAATTGTACCACGTGTCACCGCGGCGATACCAAGCCTGCGCTCAATCTTTCGCGCCGACAACGCACGGGAGGATAAGTTGTTGTAAGTCTCAAGAGAACGACAAAGGCGCCTTTCCGGCGCCTTTGTGTTGTACGTTGCGCAATTTTCTTAACCTTGTTTCATTGTGTTTCGCACCATGCCGTCTTTTTGTTCGTGCGTGAGGTTTTTAGGGACCTCGGGATGTTCTTTCGCCGCGACGTGCTTATCCATCGCCGGAATGAGCGCTTTCACTGCGGCTTCGTCGTTCTCAGCTGTGACGCTGATTCTTTCACCGCACAAGCATGTGATGTGGTAGTTCATTGTTTGTTCTCCTTTTTTATGCTAAGTGTTAAGAGCGTGTGCCAGTTTGTCAAGACAGCCGGCCCAGCCTTCTTCGTGGCTCTTCTTGGATTCTTCGCTTGGGAAATACTCGTGGGTCAGGGTCAGATCCGTCGCATTCCCGTTCTCACGCAGTTCTATTGTGACAAGCATCTCGCTACTGTTTTGGTCTCCTTCCCACATCCACGTAAAGACTAACCGGCTGGGAGGGTGAACCTCACGGTATGTTCCAGTCGCGACATACGAGGCATTCTTGGCATCGTCTCGCATATGGATCCTGTAGTGCCCGCCTACGCGAAGGTCAACCGATGCTTCCGGAATGTGGGCTACGCCTGGAGCGAACCATTTTTTGATTTCCTCCGGATCGGTCCATGACTTAAATAACTCAGCGCGTGTTACCTTGAATGACCTCGTGAGGTAAAGCTTGGTAATCTTGTTCGAAGTATTGTGTGACATAAGACTCCTACTGGTTCTTTGATTTTGTAAAATATGTCTCGAGTGAATCCAAACGGCTTTCCCAGAACTGTCGGTATCGTTCGATCCACTGCATGGCTTCTTTCATCGGTTTGCTGTTAAGTGTGATATGGTGTACGCGTCCTTCTTTGTGGCGGAGGAGAAGCCCGGCTTCTTCTAATATCCGGAGATGCTTGGAGATGGCAGGCAGAGACATGTTGAACGGTTCTGCCAGTTCACCGACAGATGCTTCGCCTTCTGCGAGCCGCTCAACGATCGCGCGCCGTGTAGGGTCTGAGAGCGCAGAAAAGAGAGTGTCTAAATCTATGGTATTATATTTAACCATTTGGTTAAATATAATACAGAAACGAGAAAATGTCAACAAGAAATGTGGTAATGTGTTGAAGAGGAACAGTAGGGCAGGAAAGAGAGAGCAAAATGACTATTAATGTGGACAAACGTGGGAATTCCATAGCTCAGCGTGCTTAAAGTGAGTAGAAAATTGCAACTCCACTACTGCTATACCGTATCTAATGGAGTAGTTATTGATAACTGGTATATCCGGAGATTGATTCATGAACATGTTCTCCTCTGCTTTTTCTTCTAAACGTTCGGCGATGCTGTTAAGTGCATTCGCGCTCGCGATTTCAGCACCTGCGCTTTCGAATAAATTTGTTCACTCAGACCCGGCGAACGCGCCGGTTGCTCCGCGTGTACCTGAGCGCGTGGTTGTCGAGTTGAGAGACTTTCGCGATCAGGAAATACGCGTAGCCGGGATTACCCTCAACAGGGATATGACTGTTCGTATCAACGCGTTGGGTGGAGGAGACAGAAGTTCATGGCGCGGGTTTACGGAAGATAATGACGCACAGATGTATGCCGCAGGGTGGATTATAGACGCAGAGACGCGCGAGATGGTTTGGGAGATGACATTCCAGAACTGCTCGGGCCGTGCCGACCGCCGGAAATTTGACGGCGATGTAAAGTTATCGCGCGGTTCTTATGAAGTCTATTTCTCCGCGCATGGCTATGACCATCGAGGGAGTTTTTCGAATTTTTCCATGAATATCGACCGTCGCGAAGCGCGCGGTCGGTCATCCAATTTCGGTGAAGGTTTGCTGAAGATTTTTGGCGTCGGTAGAGAAGACTGGTACCGCGAATTTATGAAACTCGCCCAAGAATGGGGAATCACCATCAGTGTGCCCGATGGGGAGGTAGGTTCGGTGGCGAGTTTCGAAGCCCCTATGCCAAATCGCCGGGCGGTGTTTACCGCGTATAATCTAGGTGATAAAGAATTCTTGAAAAAATCCATCATGGTTGCAAAGGATGTGACTGTGCAGATTTCTGCTCACGGAGAAGGTCGCCGTAGTGACGGGATGTTCGACTACGGATGGATTGTCCGTAGTGATACGCGTGAACGCGTATGGGTGATGGACTGGCGCAATACGGAGTACGCCGGCGGGTCAACCAAGAATAGAGAATATGACGGAGAGGTAACACTTATAAAAGGAGCGTACGAGTTATTGTATGTGACGGACGGTTCTCACTCGTCCGAGGATTGGAATGCGAAGCCGCCTTTCGACCCGTTCCGCTACGGGATCGCGATTTCCGTACGGCAGGAAACCGACAAAAATTCTTTTACTATTTCAGAGCCGGAACCGATAGACAAAAATACCATCGTGAGTCTCATTCGTGTGCGAGATAATGATTATGTGAGCGCGGGATTTTCTTTGAAACAGGAAACCACCGTGCGCGTGTATGTGCTTGGGGAACAATCCGGACGAGACGACCCGGCGGATTTCGGCTGGATCACCAATGCGAAGACGCGCGAGCGTGTGTGGACGATGGAACGGCGTCGGCTCGAACATGCCGGCGGCGCACAGAAGAACAAAATGGTCGATGAATTGGTCACCCTGCCCCCCGGTAATTATATTGTCAATTACCAGACAGACGGTTCGCATGCGTATAATGAGTGGAATTCCGACCCACCGTACGATGAAGAGCACTGGGGCATTACGGTCATGGGTGCCGGCGAACGTTTTGATACAGGTTCTGTGGGCTCGTTCTCCGAGGAAAACGAAGAGGATATTATCAGCCAGATTATTAGAGTCGGGGATAGCGACCGGATTCGAAAGCGATTTACGATTACACAGCCGACAACAGTGCGAGTTTACGCGCTTGGGGAGGGTCAGGATCGCACGATGTATGACTACGGCTGGATCGAAGACAGGAAAACCGGCAGGGTGGTGTGGGAAATGACTTACCGCACGACTGAGCATGCGGGAGGCGCGCGCAAAAACCGCATGGTCAGCACGACCATTACGCTACAGCCGGGCGAATACGAATTGTACTACGAAACCGACGGTTCTCATGCGTTTAACGATTGGAATGACGATCCGCCCGAGGACAGGGTGCACTGGGGTATTACGGTGTACAAAGAAAAATAAAGAAGAGCATTTGTACAACACAAAAGCCCGACCTGATGGTCGGGCTTTTGTGTTATTCTTTAAGATGTGTACCCCATTTTGTAATTGCGCTCGAAGCGGAAGTTTTCGCGTTGGTTTGGTGGTCCGCATCCGGCGTATACTCTGCATACCAAACTAAGTCGCTCGGAGCTTTTTTCTTCAATACGGTTGCCATTGCAGTAAGCCCGTTTTTGATATTGTCGGTTTCTTGTTCCCCTGCGCTCATGTACAAAAAGCCGGTGAGGGAATCCTTCGAACTCAACAACCCCAAGACTTTTGAAACAATAATATTCGACTCCCGCCAGAACGGGGTACTGAAACAAAACCGTGCCCGAAACATTTCCGGTTTATAAACCAGCGAATGTATCACCAACAGCCCGCCTCTTGAATTGCCGGCGAACAACCGTACGTCCGAAGCAGAGTACGTCTTCTCCATGAAGGGGAACAACTCGGATTCCATAAATGCTAAAAATGTATCAGCTTCACCGGCGGGACTATCGGGTTTCTCATGGTCGACCTTCATATACGGCGGTATCAGTTGCCGCAACCGGTTCTCTGCCGACATATTCGGGATTCCAACGACGATGGTCGGGGGAACAACGCCAGCGGAAGATAAGCTGTCAAACTTCCTCGCGATGTGTTCACTTTGCGATAAACCGTCTAACACATACACCACAGAGTACTGCCTTGTGGAATCATACGTGCTGGGAAGATGGATGGCAAGCGCTCGGTCTTGCTGTAGCCGATCGGATCGTAAGAGGGTTTTTATTACGTTTTGAGAACAAAGTTTTTCTGTGACTGTCAGCATGAAGAAAACCGACAACCCAAGCACAAGTATTGGTTTCATTTATGACCCCGAATCGTCCTTCATCTTTTTTGAAGCGATGCTATAGAAAACAATCAGCGCCAACCCTCCAAAGATGAGCATGCTCGCGGGATATACAGAATCGTTCCAATACAAATTTCTTTCTAGGTAGGTCGCCACCATGATGCCCAAACCGACAAACATTGCCAGCATACCCCATTTTAAACTGGAGAGGGGGTTCGGGCGGAACATCTCCCTGAACGACATTCCTTTGAAATCGGTCGGCTTCACGCCCTTTTCGATCATCGTCATCCGCTCGCGATGCCGGCTTTCTATCCATTTCCAGACAATCAGGCCTGTTGAGCCAAAAACAATCAGCATTACTATGACTGGTTCCATGAGGTACTCCTTGTTATGCGTTGATGTTCGTTTGCCGCTTTAGTAACTTTGACTTGGGTTTTGGAAACAGGGTTTCATGGGTATTATTGAAAAACCTTCAAACCTCGAAACCCAACCCCTGTAACTGCGGTCTAAAAGAAGTAAAGACACCTACGGAGTCTGATGGCGAACCCGGATTATGAGACGATACAACGGATTTTGGCTGGGGAGAAGCGCGCGTATGCCGAGTTAGTGAACCGGCATAAGGACCGTGCGATGACGTTGGCGTTACGGATGCTCAAGAACCGCGAAGATGCGGAGGAGGCGTTGCAGGACGCGTTCGTCCGGGCGTTTAACGCGTTGCCTCGCTTTGAGTGGAAATCAAGTTTTTCCACTTGGTTCTATCGCATCGTCTATAATGTGTGTGCCACAGTGCTAAGCAGGCGGGGAGAGGAGTTATTCAGTTCGGTGGATGAGGATGAGGAACATCGCGAGCTTCCTTCGCCCGATGCATTGCCGGATATGGACTATGAAAGCGCCGAGTTCAGGAACGTGGTTCAGCGGGAGATTGACCGCCTTCCCGCCGTCTATGCCTCCGTACTGACACTGTTTCTAGTGCAGGATATGAGTTACGACGAAATCGTTGATGCGACGGGATTGCCGCTTGGGACGGTAAAAGTAAGGTTGTTTCGTGCCCGCGGGATACTGCGCAATGCAGTGTTGCAGGTCGTTGACGAAGGGTCAACACATACCAGTTCACGAAAGGTTGCATTTAAGCCGTGAGTTTACGATTATTCTATCTGCGTACCGAAGGAGATCGTTCGATGGATCACTTGTCACAACAACAGATTGTTGCGCTCATCGACGGCAGGCTCGATGATGCCGAAGAACATCTACACAATGCGCACCTTGTTATGTGTGCGCGGTGCCGGGATGAGGTCGCGCTTCAGCGTTCGCTGGGACGCATCATCCACGAGTTGCCGTTGGAAAAAACCTCGCAACGCTTCACCGAACGGACGATGAAGCGAGTACTCTACGCCGGGAGGCAATCATTCTCCTATAAGCTTCTCCAGCACGTCAGTTCCGTTGCCGCCATGGCGGCTGTGTTGGTTGTGTTGGGATATATTTTGAGCTCGCCTTCCGAGCTATTCGTCGGGACGGATAACTCTTCTACATCAGAGCTGTTTACCGCGTGGAAGACGTTTTACACGAATGTGCAATCGGTTCTTTCTCAGGGCACTGCACAAGTCAGCAAGGCGGTGACAAGCCAGACGACGACGCCTGCCTCAAAGATTATCACCACCACGTTGCTTGTACTCATCGGGCTTGCCGCTTTGGACCGGTTTGTTCTCCAGAAAGTGGTTCGGACAAAAACATAACGCGCGAGCTTGGACAGAACCATGCTTGAAGCATGGTTCTGCGTTGAACCCGTCACTTTCTGCTTTCTATTTTTGTTTCCCCCCTTTTTCTTCTTATATTGCCGCATGTTTACGAACAAGTCTTGCGAAGGTTCTACACCTTCGGAAGATTCTTGAGCGCCAACTAATGTCCAAACCCATCAACATATTCTTTATCGGCGACATCAACGGCAAACCCGGCTTGTC
>DATCJD010000266.1:0-2293 GCA_036507435.1 Bacteroidota bacterium | reverse complement strand
CTTCGCGGTACTTCGCGCGCTCGGTCAGAGATAGAGCACCCATCGTTCTGCCGTGGAACGAATGGGACAACCCGAAGAGGTCTTTCTTCCCTTGCGCCTTTCCCCACTTACGGGCGAGCTTGATGGCGCCCTCGACGGCTTCCGTGCCGCTGTTCGTGAAGAACAGCCGTTTGTATCCGGACACTTCAATCAATTGTTCGGCAAGCCGGACTTGCGGCTCCTGGACAAAAAAGTTCGAAAGGTGAATGTACTTTGTCAGCTGGTGTGTAATTGCGTCGTTGATGCGGGGATGGTTGTACCCGAGCGAGTTGACGGCAAGCCCGCCGAAGAAATCCAAATACTTTTTTCCGGCGCGGTCGTAGAGATAGCATCCCTCTCCTCGCTCAATATCGAGCGTCAGCCGCTTGTAGGTGTGAAAAAAAAACTGGTCTTCTTTGTCAAACAGTGTTGGAGGCACGCTTACGCCTTACGGTAAAGTTGGATGAATAGAGTATACAAAAAACGAACTTGAATTTCGAGTTCGGAAAGCGAGCCGTTGTTCCGTATCACAATATCCGCACGGCTCAGTTTCTGCGCCTGATTCCACTGTGCCCCGATGCGCTTCCGGACGTCCTCTGCCGAAACCCCGTCGCGCTTCACCACCCGGCGAATGCGAACGTCCTCCTCAGCGTCCACCACTACCACTGCATGGAGCAGTGCGTCGAGTCCGGCTTCGTAGATGAGCGCCGCCTCGACAATGACAAACGGCGGGCTCCCTTTCAACCTGCCTATCCTTGCTTCTATTTCCCGTTCAACCTTTGGATGGACGATTGCGTTCAACTGTTGCTGAAGCTTCTTATTCGAAAACACGAGCGACGCGACGTACGTTCTATTTAATGTTCCGTTGCTGGTATACGACTGCGGACCCAATAACGTTGCGATTTTTTTCTTGATTGCAGGGTCGGCGTCCGAAATTTCGCGGGCGATGGCGTCCGCGTAGAGCACCGGAACGTCGAGCCGTTCAAACACGGCACAGACGGCGGATTTGCCGCTCCCGATGCCGCCCGTGACGCCGATACGCGCAATGTGCGCGATATGCGATGTGCGTTTCGCCACGGAGCCTACTTTGCAAAAGAGACGGAGCGGAACTCCCTGATCACAGTAACTTTAATCTGTCCCGGATATTCCATTTCCTGCTGAATTTTGTTTGCGACGTCGTGCGATAGCTGGTCTGCCGCAACGTCGTCTAATTTTTCGTAGTTCACGATCACGCGCACTTCCCTGCCCGCCTGAATCGCATACGTATTCAGCACGCCATTAAACGATTTGGCGATATGCTCGAGTTTTTCGAGCCGCTTGATGTAATCTTCCACCGACTCGCGCCGGGCGCCGGGGCGCGCGCCGCTGATGGCGTCCGCCGCCTGTACCAACGCCGCGATGGGATGCTCCATCGGAATGTCTTCATGGTGCGAGCCGACGGCATTGCAGACAATCGGGTGCTCGTTGTATTTCTTGCAGAGTTCATAGCCGAGCAGGGCGTGGGGACCTTCAACACTCCGGTCAACGGTCTTGCCGATATCATGCAACAGTCCCGCCCGCTTCGCGAGCACCGGGTCGATCCGCAATTCAGACGCCATAATGCCCAACAGCATGGCGACTTCGATGCTGTGCTGGAGTAAATTCTGACCGTAGCTCGAGCGGTATTTCATCCGACCGATGTGCTTAATAATTTCCTGGTGGGCTCCATGCAAGCCGACTTCGAGCATGGTGTTCTCGCCGGTTCGGATAATTTCTTCTTCAAGCTCCTTACGCACTTTATCAACGACCTCTTCGATGCGGGCGGGATGAATCCTGCCGTCGGCAATCAGCCGCTCCAGCGAAAGCCGGGCAACTTCGCGGCGGAAGGGGTCGAACCCGGAAAGAATCACCGCCTCCGGCGTATCATCGACAATCACGTCCACTCCCGTCGCCGCTTCGAATGCGCGTATGTTCCTCCCTTCTCTGCCGATAATCCTTCCTTTCATCTCGTCGCTTTGCAGGTTCAGGACGCTCACGGTATTTTCCACCGTGTGGTCGGCGGCGGTGCGTTGAATCGCCGAAATAATAACCTTGGTCGCTTCGCGCTTGGCTTCGTCTTTTGTCTTGTCGCGGATATCCTTCAACACCTGCATCGCTTCGGTCTTCGCCGCTTCCGTCATGTTGTCGATCAGGTAGCGCTTGGCTTCATCGCGGCTCATGCCGGACGCGCGTTCGAGGCGCAGGTTCTGCTCTTCGACGAGCCGGGTAAGCTCCTGATCGACAACATGACGGAAGC
>DATCJD010000265.1:0-14007 GCA_036507435.1 Bacteroidota bacterium | reverse complement strand
CTCTGGCCTGACGCATACTGGGTACAGTCAGCCAAACGACTGTTGAAGCTCGGGTATGAGGTAATCCTGCTTGGCGGGGAACCGGAGCATAAGAAAAATCTGGCGCTTGCCCGTAAGACGGGCGCTAAATACTTCGGACATTATCCCCTGCAACAGTTTATCAATCTGGTGAACCGCTGTGACCTTGTGGTCACCGCGGTGACGATGGCGATGCACATTACCATCGGACTCGGTAAAAAGATTGTGCTCTTTAATACTATTTTTAACAAGCGCGAATTTGAACTGTATGGGCTTGGGGAAATCCTCGAACCGGATTTCGACTGCTCCTGTTTTTATTCGCCCACCTGCCCCAACAACTGTATGCAGTACTTGAAGCCGGATCGGGTCGTTCACACCATCCAGGGTCTGCTTCCTCGGAAATGAAGATTCTCATCCTCGGCACAGCGTATCCTCTGCGCGGCGCAATGGCGCAACTGAACGCCATCCTCGGTTGGCATTTATCCAAAAAACACGACGTCGAGGTTGTTTCGTTCAAACGGCAGTATCCATCGTTGTTCTTTCCCGGCAAGACACAGTTTGATCCGAGCAAGCCGTTATTTCCCCTGCCGACGACAGTCATACTTGATTCTATCAATCCTTTGAGTTGGTATAACACTGCCAGAATTATTGCCCAGCGGCGGCCTCATCTTGTTATCATGAGGTATTGGATGCCATTTTTTGCTCCGTGCTTTGGAACGATAGCACGATTGGTCAAACGATGGTCGGATGCCACCGTTGTCTGTATCTGTGATAATGTTATTCCACACGAGCGCAGACCGGGTGATCGGTGGTTAACCCGGTATTTTTTTAGTTCGGTGGACCGGTTTATCGTGCAGTCGAAGGCAGTCGAACAGGACTTACTCGCGCTTTATCCCCAGGCACAGTATCAATACATTCCACACCCCGTCTATGAAATTTTTGGCGACCCGGTTCCCAAAGATGAGGCGCGCAAGAAAATGGGAATCACCGGTGAACGCGTAGTATTATTTTTTGGCTACATCCGGCGCTATAAAGGGCTTCATCTGCTCATCGATGCAATGAAACTGGTGAACGAGTCGCTTCCGGTCAAGGCGTTGGTGGTGGGAGAGTTTTACGAGGACGAGAAACCCTATCGCGCGCACATCACACATGCGGGAGTTGAACAATCAGTACAACTTGTGCCGGAGTATGTGCCGAATGAGAAGGTAGCCGATTACTTCTCCGCCGCCGACGTGGTTGTCTTGCCGTATCTTTCCGCAACGCAGAGTGGTATTACGCAGATTGCGTACAATTTTGGTAAGCCCGTTATTGCCACCGATGTGGGCGGATTGGCAGAAGTGGTGGTCGACGGCGTCTCAGGGTTGATTGTTCCGCCCAACGACCCGCGCAAATTTGCCGACGCCATTCTGAAGTTTTATAACGAAGACTTAGAAGAAAAGCTCGCCGCTGGCTCCAGGGAAGAAAGTAAAAAATATTCCTGGGATACGATGGTGGAAGCGATAGAATCTTTGGTGGTTCGCTAACAAAAATCTGCCTCGCTGACGCTTTCGACGTAGGACATTATGCAGTACGACCCGGTTAAAAAAATATTCGGCAACCTTGTGCGCCACCGCCCCATATTGCGGCGATTGCTGTACGCGTTATTGGGAGTAATGTTCCTGCGCGAGTGGTACGTGAAACGCGCGTTGAAACAGGTGTTAGGCTCGAACGCGACGGTTGAAATATATGACGCCGGGTGCGGATTTGGACAGTATTCCTACTTTATGGCGCGGCATGTTCCAGCCGCCCGTATCTACGCCGTCGATGTGAAGGCTGAAGAAGTCGCCGAATGCCGGGAATTCTTCGCATCACAAGGCTTGCGCCATTGCGAATTTGCCGTTGAAGATTTGCTCGCCATTCAACACGCGAACCGGTTCGACTTTATCCTGTCTGTGGATGTGATGGAGCATATCGAGGACGACCGGAAGGTCTTCGGGAATTTCGCCCGAGCTCTCAAGCTTGGCGGGCGGTTGCTTGTGAACACGCCTTCGAATCTCGGCGGTTCCGATGTACATGAAGAGGGCGGAAAAAGCTTCATAGAAGAGCATGCGCGCAACGGGTATGGTGTGGAAGAGATTCGAGAGAAACTTGAATCGGCGGGACTGACCGTCGAGAGCGTGAGGTTCACGTACGGGCCATTCGGCTCAGCCGCGTGGCGGCTTGGCATCAAGTACCCCATGCAGATGCTGAACACGAGCAGGCTGTTTTTTTTGCTGTTGCCGTTTTATTATATCGTCGCGCTTCCCATTGTCTTGCCTCTGATGTATCTTGACTATAGTTCTGAAAACGAAACCGGCACGGGCTTGTTGGTGCTTGCGCGTAAATCCTGAAATCATGATGATGCGCGCATTCCCAAAAATCCGCTTTTAATCTGCGCAAATCAACACTATGAAAAAAGTCCTCATCGTCACATATTATTTCCCGCCATCCGGCGGGCCCGGCGTTCAGCGCGTGCTGAAGTTTGTGAAGTACTTGCCTGAGTTCGGCTGGCAGCCTGTGGTGCTGACGGTGCAGGACGGCGACTACCCCGCGCGAGATGAATCGTTGCTGGCGGAAATTCCGGAACACACCATAGTTCACCGTACGAAGATTTTCGAGCCGTATTCATTATATCGCAAGCTGACAAGAAAACCGGCGAATGCCCCAGTTGACGTGGAAAACATTTCACAAGGAAAACACGGAACATCGTTTGCAGAAAAACTTGCAGGATTCATCAGGTCGACAGTGTTCATTCCCGATGCGCGCATCGGCTGGTACCCGTATGCGGTGGCGAAAGGACTGGAAATTATCGAAAGCGAAAACATCGACGCCATTTATTCATCTTCGCCGCCCTATACCGCCGCAGTCATTGCCCAGCGACTCCACCAGGCAACGAATGTGCCATGGATAGCGGGGTTCCGAGACCCGTGGACGGGGTTTCTTTCAACGCCCAAGCGGTGGTTTTTCCCGCGCGCGATCGACCGGGCGATGGAGCAATCAGTGTTCAAGGACGCAGGGATGATCGAAGGAGCATGGCGCGGCATTCTCAAGGACATCATGGATAAATATCCGGACGTTGACTGCGAAAAACTGTACTACCTGCCGAATGGATTTGATAAAGCGGATTATCCGGCGGGAGAGCAGTCCGTGCAAGATAAGTTTACCGTAACATACACGGGTTCGATGTACGGTGTGCGGAATCCGAAAACATTTTTGCAGGCGGTCGAGGAGCTGGTGAGCGAGGGAACAATCCCGAAAGAGAAATTTCGATTGAAATTTATCGGGCGCTTCGGGTCGGAAGTGCAGGAGATGTTCCGTTCATCACCGGTCAGAGAGGCGATTGAAGTCGTGCCGTACCTCCCGCACGCGGAAAGCGCCCGCGAATTACTTCGCGCACACGCATTGCTTCTGGTTGTCGACGACACGAAAGACAGCGGTGAAATTGTGCCGGGTAAAGTATTCGAGTATATCGGTGCGAGGCGCCCGATTTTTGCGCTCGCGCCCGACGGGGCGGCGGCGGAATTGTTGCGCGAGACACGCTCGGGTTATGTTGCGCCGAACAACGACATCCTCGCCATCAAGCGAGCATTTCTTGAATGTTACGAGAAATTTGGCTATCGTGGAGAAACATTCGAGCCGAACGAAGAAGCGATCAGAAAATATGAACGGAGAGAAATCACCAGCCAGCTTACGGTTCTGCTCGATGCGCTTCACGCACAACACTCATCCCTTCGCCGTTAACCCTCGACTATGACTCAAAAGAACAAACCGGTTCCCTCTCGCGAGGGTTTGGAGAAAGACATTATCCCCGCCCGGTACCAGCACGCCGCCGCTGTTGCGATATTGTTCCTCAGCTTGATTATTTTCTTCAACGAAATTATTTTCGGCGGCAAGACGTTTCTCGATGTGGATAATCTCGCCTCCCACAGCTTTGATACGCTCCTCAAAGATGCGGAAGAGCAAGGTGTGTTCCCTCTCTGGAACCCGTATATCTTCGGCGGTATGCCCGGGTACGGCAGTTTGACGGTCACCGGCGACAGATGGTTTGACTTTTCTACGGTCATAATCGGAAAAATCACTGCTCTTGTCGGTAACCTTTTAAACAGCAACGGCGGCTGGGTGCTGGTCTATTATATGATGTTTGCGTTAGGGATGTACTTGTTTGCGTACAGCAAATTGCGACATAAAGTCATAGCAGTCGTGACGGCACTGGCGGCGACGTATTCCACGTACATCATCATTTGGATCATGTCGGGGCATAACACGAAAATTATGGTGATGGCGTTCTTCCCGTTTATTTTTCTCGCCATGGAACACCTGCGCCTGCGGTTCAACTTACTGTACGCGCTTCTGTTGGTGCTCCTGATTCACTTTGCATTTACCTATACCCACGTGCAGATGATATTCTATATCTATCTCGCGCTCGGTGTGTATTTTGTGTTTTTCCTTATACGTTCGCTCGTGAAGAAAGAAGACTGGAAAAGCATCTTGCGTACGGGAGCGGTGTTCACCTTTGCGTCCGTGCTGGCGTTTGCCATGGATTCCGACCGGTATCTCACAGTGTTAGAGTATAACCCTCATTCCATTCGCGGCTCCAACCCGATCGCACAAACGACAACGGCGGCAGAAGCCAAAACCGTCGAGGGCGGGCTGGATTACGACTACGCAACCCAATGGTCACTCGGTCCCGGAGAACTCATGACGTTTGTCGTTCCCTCGTGGTACGGGTTTGGGTATACAGAATACCGCGGACAGTTTTCAAACAACCAGCTTAGAAGACTCTCGACATATTCTGGTCCTCAGCCGTTTACCCATGCTCCGCAGTATATGGGGGTCGTTGTTCTTGTCCTTGCGTGTGTCGGGCTGTGGAAAAATAGAAAAGAGCCATTCGTTCAATACCTCGGTGTCACCATTGTATTCTCGCTCCTCATCGCCTTCGGAAGAGAATTTTCTCTCGTGTACGACCTGATGTATAATTACTTCCCGACGTTTAACAAGTTCCGCGTCCCGTCCATGATTTTAGTGCTGGTTCAGATTTTTGTTCCTGTGCTTGCCGGATACGGCTTGCTTTCCCTGATGAACCTGCGGAATGAGAAAAATGGTCCCGAGACGATGAAAAAATGGTACCAGCGATTCGGCATATCTACGGTTGCCATTGCTCTCGTTTTAGGCGTGGCGTACGAAAGTTTGCTCTCGCGGCAAATGATTCAAAATATGCTGAGTTCGTTCTTTGGATTCAGTGCACCGAGGGATAAGATAGTCGAACAAGTGTTTGTGCAAATTCCACCCAATGTCATTCAAAGTGTTACCGAGCATGCGCAGGGTTTGGTTAAAACAGATTTAGTGGTGGGGACGCTCTGTCTGCTTATCGCGTTCGGGGCGATCTATCTGTACGTCCGCAAATCGCTCAGCCTTGCCACGTCCTCAGCCATCATTATTCTTGCCGTTCTGGCGGACTTGTGGCGAGTGGACTATAAACCGATGGATACCAAGCCTCAACAGGAGCTTCAGAGCTATTTTACCGCGCCGGATTATGTTCAGTTTCTTCAGCAAGATTCTACCGCTTACCGCGTTCTCTACATCGTTAACGGCGAAGTGCCGTACGACAACTCGCTCGCGTACTGGCGTATCCAGAACGCGTACGGCTACCAGGGCGCCAAGATGCGGGCGTACCAGGACATGGTGGATGTCGCCGGAATAAAAAATCCTTTTGTGTGGAACCTGATGAACGTGAAGTACATTATCAGCAACCAGCCGGATACGCTTGCGCCGTTGTTGCAGGTTCACAGCGGACAACAAATGAAGGTGTATTATAACACCGAGGTTCTTCCGCGGGCATATTTTGTGAACCGTTACGAGGTCGCATCTGGCAAAGATATTCTTGATAAGGTCGCGGCGGGGGCGTTCAACCCGCGTGAAGTGGCGTACTTAATGGAAGAAGCAAATCTAAGTATCGAGCCAACACAGTCGGGAGCGCGGGCAGAGGTGGTGCGTTTTGGAATTCAGGATCTTGAAATCAACGTGACGGCGACCGGCAACAATTTGCTCGTGCTGAGCGAGACCTACTATCCGGAGGGATGGAAGGCGTACATCGACGGCACTCCGACGGAAATTTTCCGCGTCAATTATTTATTCCGCGGCGTTGTTGTGCCACCCGGCGAGCATACGCTGACGATGGTGTTCGAATCGGAAGGTTTTGAACTCGGCAAAAAATTGAGTTTAGCAGTTAACATTTTTATTCTCGGCGCGCTGGTTGTAGTGGTCGTCATGCAAACACGGAAGAAAAAACCTGAGCAACAGACTACTTAATACCGATAGTTACCGCTTGTATCCTCACTTCGTTATTCTACCTTTCCCATGTGCGGCATAACCGGCATACTGCACTACGCGCAGACGGCACAGTCTCTCGATGAAGCCGTGCTCGTGAGGATGCGTGATTCGCTCGCCCACAGGGGACCGGACCAGGCGGGGCAATTTATTTCGCAGAACCGCCGCGTCGGATTGGGGTTTCGCCGGTTAGCTATTGTCGACCTTTCTCCCGCAGGCAACCAACCGATGTTTTCGCCCGACGGCTCTGTCGCCATCATCTTTAACGGGGAAATTTACAACCATCTCATCCTGCGCAAAGAATTAGAACAGCGGGGCTGTCGCTACCGCTCGCGTTCCGATACGGAAACCATTCTCTATGCGTATCAGGAGTACGGCGTTGATTTCGTCCACAAGCTTCTCGGAATGTTTGCGCTCGCCATCTGGGACGAGCGGAAACAGCGCCTTGTTCTCGTGCGCGACCGCATCGGCGTGAAACCGCTGTATTATACATTTGCCGACGGAAATTTTGTGTTCGGGTCGGAGATCAAGGCGATCCTCCAGCACCCGGCTGTTCATCGCGAGCTGAACGAGGAAGCGATGGATCATTACTTGACGTTCCTGGTGCCGCCCGCGCCGATGTCACTCTTCAAGGATATCTACAAACTCGAACCCGGTCACATGCTCACCGTCGGCACGGACGGGTATGTGCATAAAGAGCAGTATTGGGACCCGGTCGCAAACGGAACTCAGCCGTCAATTGATTTCGACGGCTCGCCGATTGCCGAATCAGCGCTTCTCTCCGGTGACATGCCCATGTCGGAAGAATCGTGTACGCAAACGATACTGAAACTGTTGAAACAGTCTATTAAAGACAGGATGATGAGCGACGTGCCGTTCGGCGTATTTCTAAGCGGCGGGATAGATTCCAGCACGAATGTCGCCCTAATGGCAGAATTAATGGACAGGCCCGTGGATACGTTTTCTGTCGGGTTTCGCGACCTAGAGCAGTACAATGAGCTCGGCTATGCGCGGCAAATTGCACAGCAATTCAACACGAACCACCATGAAATTCTTATTGACCACCGCGACGCGTTGGAGTTTTTGCCCAAGCTCATCTATCATCAGGATGAGCCGTTGGCAGACCCGGTTTGCATCCCGCTGTATTTTGTGTCCAAACTTGCGCGAGATAACGGAACAATTGTCGTCCAGGTGGGCGAAGGCAGTGATGAGCAGTTTGCCGGTTATTCATGGATGCAGAGAGAATTGCGATTTTATAACACGGTCTGGAAGGCATACCGTGCCTTGCCCTCATTTGCGCAGTCGGCAATTTACAAAACTGCCTCAGCAGTGCTCGAAGGGCGGCATTCGTACCTTGCATTAGAGTACATCCGCAAAGCCTTTGAAGGCGAAGAGCTATTTTGGGGCGGGGCGATTAATTTTACTGAAACGCACAAGCGGTATTTGCTGAACGGCTGGCACAGGAAACACTCACAGTCGTCGCACGACTTTGCGCGCCAATGGCACCGGCAGTTGTTGGAGCGCGATCCGAACGCCGAGTATCTCAAGAGAATGATTTACGTTGAATTCAAGCACCGGTTGCCGGAATTGCTTTTGATGCGCGTCGATAAAATTTCGATGGCGACTTCCGTGGAAGCGCGCGTGCCGTTCTTGGACCACCGGCTGGTGGAATACTCGATGAACATTCCCAACGAATATAAAATCAAGAACGGGGAGGCAAAATATATATTGAAGAAAGCCGTCGAAGGAATTCTGCCGAACAATATTATCTACCGTAAGAAGCAGGGCTTTGCCGCACCGGTGAACGAGTGGCTGAGGAACGAGTGGAGTGCGTTCGCGGAGGAGAAGCTGATGAATTCGAACCTCATCGGCAGAGGGTATTTACAAAAGGAGTTTGTCGGCGGGCTTCTCCAACAGCACCGGGAACGGAAGCGCGACGCCGGTCAGTATTTATGGAACCTGCTCAATCTTGTGTTGTGGTATGAGTACTGGATTGAGAGGAGAAAGGATCTAGTAGCTTGACAACTCATAGTAACATCTTGGGAATACCATGTCACCGTCTCAACAACAAATAGAGAAAAAAAAATCTCAAGCCGTTTGGGGTGCGACACCTGCGGGCTCAAGCCATGCAATGGAATTTGAGCCAGGTACCAAGGATTTTTTTCTTCAATCCTACCGCATTCGTTCTACACAAGAGCTTCCATTCTTGAAAGAAATAGTTCCATTTGAATCCTTTCGAGGGAAAAAGGTGTTGGAAGTTGGTTGTGGTGTTGGCTATGATGCTTACGAGTTTTGTTCATATGGAGCAGTCTACACGGGTATTGACATCACGTTGGAAAATCCCGGCAGGTGCCGGTCGCATTTAAGGCTTTTTGGATTTGAGCCGTCGGTCATGGTGGCAGACGGCGAGTTTCTACCCTGCAAAGATACGACCACGGACGTTATTTACTCTAATGGTGTCCTGCACCATACGCCAGACATCATGCGAAGTTTTAGTGAAGTACATCGCGTCCTACGCCCAGAAGGAGAATTTTGGGTCATTCTCTATCACCGAAATTCCGTTTTCCATTGGCTCACGGTTATTATGTTCGATTATATCCTGACACTCGGTTTTTTGCGTCACACCTATCGTGAACGGCTTTCGATGATCGAGTACACAACCAGCAATGTTCGCCCTTTGGTAAATGTATATAGCAAGAGTGAAGTGCGATTATTATTGGAGAGCGCCGGATTTCGCACAGATCAGCTCTGGGTGCGCCGGTTGACGAAGGATGATTTTCCCAACGCGCCGGTTTTAAAAATACTCTGGGCATGGATTCCGAAACAATGGATGGACTGGCTCGGAACGAAGTGGGGGTGGTATGTGATAGCGAAGGCAACAAAACGACCGTAATAAATCCCGGGATAAATAGTTAACGCGCACCATCTTGATTCTGACGCCGTTTTTAGTTACCTAATGAATAATTCACACGGTTGGCGGTAAGAAGCTCCACCCTTCACTAGTGAGGTTGATATGAACACATTTTGGAGTCGTATTTTCGTAGTGGTTGTTGCAACGTTTGGGCTGTTGTCTTGTGACGATGTAGGCTTGCAACAAAATGAAATCGAACTTCCGGAAACAGGGTCGTTGTTCTTTACATTTTCTAAAGCTACCATGCCTGAAGAGGTTTACTGGATTGTTGCCCGATTAGAACATCCGGATTTTATGACGATCACTGATTCAGTCAGTGTGTCAGCATCGGGAGATACGGCACAACTTCAAATCAAATTTGTTGAGCCGGGAACATGGTCACTGACGGTGAGCGCGAAAGATAGCACCGGCATTGAACGATATAAGGGAACAACATCGGTAATAATTGAAAGAGGGGAAATAACAAGCGCAAATCTAGCACTGGACCCTCTTTTTGGCGGATTGGAAATTAACATCACATGGCCCGCGCCCATCGGAACATGGAAGATGTATGCCAACAATCCAATTTTAGAGCAAACTCCCGGCGGGTTTGACGCGGATTATTTTTTCTTTCATGACCCGAAAGTTCTTAAAGTAAATGGAATTTACCGAATGTGGTACACTACAGGGTATAACCAATTTGTACAGGGTATTGACCGCAATTGGATTGCTTATGCAGTATCGGCAGACGGCATTACTTGGACGAAACAAGGAGCCGTTGTGCATCCCGGGCCTTTAGGAAGCTGGAATGAAAGGGGAGTAACTCATCCCGCGGTGCTCTATGACAATGGAATTTACAAGATGTGGTTCAGTGGAAATTCCGCAACGGTGTTTGGCACTGCGATTGGTTATGCTGAGTCGAACGACGGTGCGGTATGGAATGTCCACCCACAACTTGTGATTGTCGGTAGTGCGTCTAAGCCCGAACTAAGGCATCCGGAGGTTATTAAACAAAACGGCATTTACTATCTATACTATAATTACGGGGCGCTTGCCTTAGGTTCGATTGAGGTGCATTTAATGACCTCAACCGACGGGCAACAATGGACAGACCGCGCAAAGGTTCTTTCAAAAAGAAGCGGTGTGCCCTGGGAAACAAGAGGAGTATTAGCTCCGAGTGTCATGTTCGACCAGAATAAATTTCGTATGTTTTACACCGGGTTAGGCACTACGAACGAAACGATAGGTTATGCAGAATCAGCAGACGGAATACATTGGCCGACAAGAAGCGCAGACCCGCTCTTAGTCCCCAGCCAGTCAACCGGCTGGACAATCACCTATGCCTCGCATCCCACTGTTTTGAGAGATGGCGGCAAACTAAGAATGTGGTTCTCGGGTTTATCGGTTGTGCCATACCGCTGGGAAATCGGGTATGCAGAGCGAAACTAAATTGTGCAGTATCACTGTTGGGAGTTTAAAACGACTTGAGGTATGCCAAAGGGGTTCTCATTACGCTTGCCGCCAAAGGGTTGGCGATCCCCATTGGTATTGCTTCGAGTATTATTACCGCGCGATACTTAGGGCCTGAGGGGCGTGGTATCTTGGCGGTGTTGATTGTATTACAGGGAGGTGTCGCTCTTTTTGGGAGTTTAGGGCTACACGCCTCAAGCACGTACTTTATTGCACGCGACAAAAAAGATGCTGCGGTTATTACTTCGAATATTTTGACTTCTGCCGTTGGCCTTGGCTTGTTCGCCGCTCTTCTATTATACATCATTGGTGAAATCCAGCCTCAAATTATTATCGGCGATGTGGATATCGTGTACCTGAATATTTTTTTAATCGCCATTCCATTTACGTTTATCGCTCAATTGTTGCAGGGTGTTTTTCTTGCGCACCAGAAAATGTATGAGTTTAACTTACTCGAATTACTGCCGCGAGCGCTCCAGTTGCTCTTCTTCGTCGTTGTTTTAATGTTGCTGGGGCTAGGAACGTACGAAGCTGTTCTTTGTTTTGTCGCGGCAACGGTGATTGGCGGCTGCGTCTATCTTCATCGGGTGTGGGAAACTGTACAATTTGGATTTCGGTTTGACCAGTCGATGGTTAAAAAAATGGTTCAATATGGTATAAAGAATTATGCGGTAAGCATATTCCTTTTTTTGGTTATGCGCATGAATCTCATGCTCATAAATTATAAACTGGGGATTTCAGACACAGGGGTATATTCCATTGCCATGCAAATAGTAGATGTTGTCTATTTGGTTCCTTCAACTATTGCGCTGTTGCTTTTCCCAAGAGTAGCCGAAAATGCAGAGGATAGCGGCGCGCTTACAGCAAAAGTGCTTCGATTTTCCGTTGCGGCGATGGCAGTGTTCTGTGTGAGTATTCTACTTCTTGGCGGCCCGTTTATTGAGGTATTTTTTGGTCCGCTGTTTTCAGGTGCCGCGATGCCGCTGTACTGGCTTACGCCGGGACTTTTTTCACTCTCGCTTTCCACAATCATTTTGAACGACCTCGCAGGTAGAGGTCTCCCGTCAATTGTACTCGGCGCTTCCGCTCTTGCACTACTGGTTAACCTTGCCATTGCCGTTCCGGGTCTGGATGCATACGGAATTGTTGGTCCTGCTATCGCGTCCAGTGTTGCTTATATTGTATTATTGACTATCCTACTTATGTATTTCATGAAACGGATGAACATACGAGCCAGCGAACTGCTGGTGTTGAAAGTTTCTGACATTACATCAATAACGTTTCGAGGGTAATGAATGCAAGAACACATGCATGAGAATGAAAAAAAGGTCTTTGAAACCTACGAGCAGTTAGCCTCAGAAGTATTAAAGAAAGGTTATCGTCATAATCCGATCTATCTCGCGCGCAAAGCGATTGTGGATTGGGATCTTCTCGTGTCGGTTCCTCTTCAAGGCAAACGAGTTCTCAACGTCGGATGCTTTGAGCCTATTGATGAACTCGTTTGGGCTGGAATCGTTAAAGAATGGGTTGCGGTTGACCTGAGTCCTGCCGCTATTCAGACCGCACAAGCCATCATCAATGCCGAACTTTCATCAGTTCTTGCAAAAAAGGTTCAATTCCAAGTAATGGATGCACAGCGGCTTAATTTTAAGGATGGAGAGTTCGATCTTGCTGTTTCGTTTTCTGTTCTCGACCATATGCCTGATCCTGAAATACGGGATAAGGCAATCCGGGAAATGACACGAGTAGTGTCCAAAGGAGGGTATGTTGTCATTACCGTCCCGAATCGGTATAGTTATTATCGTATCATGTATCAACAGAATGTTCGACGAGGCATGCAATTGCATGTTGGTTACCAGTACTTTTACTCGTATTGGGAACTGAAAAACAAACTGATTTCTTCCGGGTTGAAGCCTCTTCGGTTTACTTCAGATATGAAGAACGTTGGCGACCTTCCCAAATGGTTGAGAGGAGTGTTGCTCCCCCTTCGCCTATTCGGTGACCGTATGGGATTTATCGCACAAAAGCAGCCATAAAGCACCATGAAGCAGTCAGACAAAACTACATCAACAAACTTGAAGGTTCATCTCATTGTACTTTCAGGAGATGCAGAGTTCATTCAGGAGCACATCGCTATTCTAACAGGCAGTGCTGAAGTAACAGCCACGCAGTTAGACGAAAAAGCAATCATCCGTTTTCGTGAAATGTTTCGGCTCGTGAGAAATACACCAAAGAACTCCGTGCTGTGTTTCGGTTGTAAAGACCTTGAAGTGCAACGCTATCAATTCGTGTTAAAATCATACCTGCTTCTTGGGCGCGCCAAGCGCCGGTTTCTCATCGACGAGCAGGGAAAAAAAATCGAGTTTGGTTTTCCCGGATATTTCTTTCTGGATGTCCCCAAGTTCGCTGTCGAGTTGTTTGCGAGTGCGCTTGTTATTGTTGTTGTGTATATCCGTCTTTTGTTGTTGCGGTCAACGTTGAGCGAGAAAAAAACACGAGAGTAAATCAAGATTCAAACAATAATAGTACAATGAGGGAACAAACAGACGGCGCGTTAAAAGAAAAAGTGCGCGCATACTGGAATGCCCATCCGTGCGGCACGCAATTCTCCAGCACTGAGTGGGGCACAAGGGAATTTTTCGAGGAAGCCGAGCGTGTTCGGTATACCGCCCAGCCGTTTATGCACGAGCTTGCCGGTTTTGACCGGTTCTCCGGCAAGCAGGTGTTGGAGGTCGGGTGCGGGCTTGGGACGGATTTGCTCCAGTTTGCACGCGGCGGCGCGGATGTCACCGGAGTCGATTTAACAGCCCAAAGCATAGAACTTGCAAAGGCACGGTTCGCGCAACAAGGTATTCCGGTTCGCGCTCTTGTAGCGGATGCGGAGCATCTTCCGTTTGAAGACAACTCGTTTGACGTCGTGTATTCATTTGGCGTTCTGCACCACACACCCAATACGGAGCGAGCGATTGAAGAGGCGTACCGCGTCCTCAAACCGGGTGGAAGAATCATTCTGATGCTCTATCACAAGCATTCGCTCCACGTGTATCTCGGCGTTCCGCTGTTCTGGCTTTCCAACAAGCTTCGGAACAACAAATTTTCCGCTTTTGAAGATTGGATACGCGTGTATGACGGGGAGGAAAATCCCCTCGGCAAGGCATATTCCCGTTCAGAAATCCGGCGGATGATGAGACAGTTTTCGAATGTTACAGCTACGGTCTACGACCCGATCCGGCGAAGAATTCCACAAACGCTCAATGCGGTCAACCAATTTCTGTTCGCCCGGT
>DATCJD010000264.1:0-4316 GCA_036507435.1 Bacteroidota bacterium | reverse complement strand
CTTTATCCTTAGCCTTCATATAAGTGAAGCCCAATTGGAAGTTTTGACCACTCCCAAAGCTGGGACGGATAGCGAAAAAGTCCCGCTGGAACGTACCCGCATCAAAGATGGTGTAGCGAAGCCCGCTTACGAGAGCGGCGTTCGACGGCCTGGAAGACGCGGCAGAGCTATCGGCATAGGTAGTGTCAAAAAGAGCCGTTCCCTCGGCGAGTCGGTTGGTTTCGCCCATAGTGAAATCAACGTTGAAAAAACCGAGCATGAGGTTTGCAGAAAGTCCGCGCACGCGTTTGCCGCTGACGATATAGCTCGGGAACCTCGGGTAGGCGTCGCCGACCTGCAGGCTTAAGAAATCCGTTGACGCATAACCCAAGAACCGGTTCTGCGGTTGAAGCTTGGGGTCTTCCTGATTATCAATGTGGGTACTGCCGCCGAAATTCAAAATGCCGGTGGCGCCGCTGAGCCGCAGGTCGCCGCGTAGGTATGTCTCCGCGGAACCGACGCTTTTTAAGTTTTCGTTGCGGAACTCCAGTTGCCCGTCCGCGACCAACCGTGTGCGCGATTCTTCTTCGGCTATCGCCGCCGCCGTCGATGCGCTGAAGCTTGACCCGACGGTATGGTAAAGGTTGCCTTGCTTGTCATAGACCTCAATACGAAGTCGGTGAGCGCCTAAAGAGAGAGGTTGTCCCGCGCTGGCGGGTGAGTAGAGCATGAGGTCGTCCGAGAATACCGCTGTCGAAGTTACGTCGGTATCATCCACAAAGATTTTAGTCGCCTGGGGATTGACGTTCTCGCTTGCGAAAAAGAACGAAATAGCAACAACAAGTTCCTCGCTATCGACGGTTTCGCCGGGTTCGGGGCTGAGAATTCTGATTTCATCATCCTTGAGGTCGCGCGCCTTCACGGCGACGCGCTGCGGGTTCGCCATGGCGTTTTGGAGCGGGTACGTCTCTACGTTGCCGTTGCTCAGTTGCGCTTCGATGTAATACTCCATATTGGGAGGCAGGACGGCTTCTGCGGGAATCGTGGCGGTCGCGGTGCGCCCCGCGATCAGCATCTCCACTTCTTGATAATCGGTTTCGCCGAACGCGCGGTAATGCAGGAGTATTTTTGCGACGCCTGTGCTTTGCGCAAACTCGACGCTCACAGAAAGAGCGCTCTGTTCGTTCGCCTGCGGAACATTGACCCGGGAAATCAAAGGTGTGCCCTGAGCGAACACGGCGGCGGCGCCGGCGACGTTCATCAGGAAGAAACGGAACAGCCGTACACGGGTTTTCATAAGGTTCCCCAATGAGAAAAATGAAGAAAGTGATTCGTTACAGTTCAGGAGTTGTACGCCGTTTCAGTGTTAAAAGAAAACGGCGGGAAGAAAAAAAATCCCGCCGCCAATGTAGGAAAAGGTGCTATGGAAATCAAGTCAGGAAAAGCCCTCATAGTGTCTCAGTTTGTGCGGTCAGGACTTACGTCCTGACCGAAAATGCCATGGTGTCAGGAAGAAACTCCTGACACCACCGTTGAATTAGTGAAACTGATACACTACCAAAGCCCTGCGAGTAGCCGTTTATTCCTCCCAGACGATAATAATCGTCTTGCGGTTACCCTCGCGGTCTTCGGCGCCGAAACGCAGTTCGTGCGTTCCCTCGGTTAACTCAAAGCCGGCGTTGTCGGTATCGTTCAAGGCGTCTTCTTCGTCGCTCGAGTCGTGGACGTCGAGATTCCCGTCGCCGTCGGAGGTGCCTGTTTGGCCGTCTGCAACATCAAGGGAGAGGTTCGAAAGCAGGTTCAGGAATGTCGCCAAACCCGTGCCGATGCCGAGGTAATCCGTATTCTCATCCTCGTCGCGCAGGAAATTGCCAGTCGTGCCTCGAATGGAGGCGACCGAAATAGGCGAGGAGAAGCGGAACGCTTCTTTTTCCTGTTTTTTGACGTCGAACGCAACGTTGCCGCGTGAGGTGTGCACGTTGCGGTCAAGGATTTGTTTGCCCTGGATCTGTCCTTTGATTTCGACTTCGGTTTTTTCACGCACGACAAGTTTCGTCTCATCGGAGAATTTGATGAGCGCGAACGACTTTGCATCCGTACGAATGACTTGGCCGCCCGCTAACTTATCCAAAGGCATTGCCTGCGACCACGCGGCGGTTGGGCCCTTTTTCGTCACGTCACGCACGACCTTAATGACGAACGCAGGATAATCTTTCGGGTCTTGCTGTTGTTTCCACGCCGGGCTGACAATCAACGCGCTCAGCACGACGATTGCTAAAAGAATTGTTTTACGTTTCATAAGTAGCTCCTTATCGGGATGAGTCGAACATCATTATTCAATTCGTACGTTGAGCCGTGTTTGGTTGCGAACAAAGCCGTCGAACAATTGCGCCAATTGTTCGCGTGTCACGCGAGAGCCGTCTAACGTCACTTCGCCTGTTAATTGTAATCCCATGCTCTGCATGCTGACGAGCAGGGGAGCGAGGTCGGCGCCATACGTCGAGAACAATTGCTCCAGCAACAAAAACAGCGCGGTCATATTGCCTGAGGCAACGCGGAACATCCGGATTTCACTTTGCTTCACCTCGTTCCCGCGGTTTGAGGTAATCACGGTCTCGATAAACCAGTAGTAGGCTTTGCCGACGTCCAATTTTCGCGCGTCGGGAGAGTAGGTGTACACAGAGCCGTTGACTTCCGCATTCAAATGCGGGATGCCCGTCACCGCTTCCTGCGGCGACTGGTGGTGGGGTAATTTCTCGTACACTTTAATACGCGCACGGGGTTTTGCGGCAGACCAGGAGAACGTCGGGAGCAACGAGGAAATCGCCGCGCCGTCTTGCGGTTCCAACAGCGTGATGGTCAACTCACCGGCAGACGCATTACGGATTTCCAGCGTCCGCGAGTCTCCACCAAGACGAACGTTGCCCGGAGAGCTGAGAACTTCTACCGCAATCGTGTACTGCCCGACAGGCAGAGTCGGGACGTTCCTGATGCGTTCTTCCAACCGGTCTTGGAGAGTGCTGTTCACATTGCTTCCAGCCCGGATGCGAATGTCGCCTCGCGCTCCGCGAACAAGGTCACGCGCAGAAATAAATTTAGAGCCTGTAACCGTAAACGGTTCCGTGCGCGCGGTCAGCAGGTCGCTCGGAGCGGCGTCTCCCTGAAGCCTGATCCGGAAGACAAGCCGCATCTCGACTAGGATCGATAGGTCTGCGGGCACGCCGTTGAGTTCGATTCCGAAATTCGGAATGGCGCTCGTCAGCGACTGGGTTGAGATGTCGTATAAATCCGCCGCGTAGATCACATCGTAGTTCGGCAGTTGAAGGTTGACATTCACCTGTTGTGCAGACGCGGTGGTCAGCAGGAGAACTGCGAACACTCCTACCATGAATGCGCGTGACTGAGATTTCATAAACGTACACTCCTCTCTAAGTAAAATTTATCTACACCTAAATTACAGGAAGAGAACTTGCCTTTTCGTGACAATTGTCACGATTAACGCTTTTCAATAATTCACGATGTCATTATACAGAACGAACGCCATAAACACAAGCAGGAGGAAAAAACCCGCTTGTTGCAGGGCAATTTTGACTTTGTTCGGTATTTCACGGCGAAAGACCGCTTCAAAGAGAAGGAACATCAAGTGACCGCCGTCGAGTGCCGGAAAAGGCAGGAGGTTAATGAGCGCGAGGCTGATACTCAGAAGCGCCATAAAACCGAGAAAGCTGATGAAGCCGACTTCCGCCGAGCGCGTAGCGATTTGCGCTATTTTGATCGGTCCGCCGACGGATTTCGAGAACGATACCTGTCCGGTGAACAGGTGGTAGATGTTATTAAAGAACAAGCCGCTCATCTCCACAACATCGGCGGCGCCTTCGGGCAACGCTTCGAACAACGAGTACTGGAGATGCTCTATCTGCCCGGTGTATGTCGCGCTGAGTCCGATCCCGATTCTGCCGTCGTCGCCCGGTTTGACGGAGCCGGAGAATAATTCCTCGCCGCGCTTCCACCCGAGGGAAATTTCCATCCCGGCAAATTTCCGTATCGTTGAAGGGACGTCGTTGTACCCGACGGCGGTGTCGTTAACCGTTGTAATAATATCGCCGGGTTGCAAGCCCAACGCCTCGGCGGGCATGCCGGACTCGACGGCGGTCACGACCGCGAGCAATCCTTCCGGGAAGATACCGAATCGCGTCTCGGCGATGTCCGGAATATCCTCTCGTGCGAGGTTAAGCGTGTGCTCTCCGCCGTTGCGTTGCACGCGCACGCTCAAGTCGTTGCCGAGCGTGACCGCGTATATATACATATCAACGTCTTCCCAATACGTGACGGTGTGG
>DATCJD010000263.1:0-4853 GCA_036507435.1 Bacteroidota bacterium | reverse complement strand
ACCAATCCGGTCGTGTGGCTTAACAGATTGCGGATGGTCAAGCGTTGTGTGCCGGCGCGGTCTTTCAGAGAAAATGTCGGCAGATAGGTTACTACCCTATCGTCCCAGCGCAGAACGCTGTCTTTCACAAGTAACGCGGTGAGTACGGAGGCAAATCCCTTCGAAAGCGAGGCAAGGCGAAACGCCGTGTTGGTGTCAACCGGTTCGCCTTCTCCGATTTTTCTCGAACCGAAGCCGCGGATATAAACGATACGGTCGTCCTTCACAATTGCAATTGCCGCGCCGGGGGCATTCGATTCCGCGAGGAACTCATCGACAT
The DNA here is from genome assembly GCA_036507435.1 of Bacteroidota bacterium. Lineage (GTDB taxonomy): Bacteria > Bacteroidota > Ignavibacteria > UBA10030 > UBA10030 > JAKEEG01. The sequence continues at coordinate 4,534 of DATCJD010000263.1, read as the reverse complement.
AAGCGTCGTAACGAATCAGCAAGCTATCGAACGCAGACAGCACGCGCGGCTTTTCGAATCTCCCCGTCGTATTCGAGAGACTGAACAACAACGCCAACGCCACGAAGGCGCTAAGCACCATTTTCATCCTATGAGCGCGCATATGTTCGACGAATGTGTTGCAAGCTTTTTAGAAGCCATCTCAAAAAAAAACGACTGTCATGCCCGCAGACATTAAGCGGGCATCCACACTATGGATTCCCGATAAAAGCATTCGGGAAAGAGACAAGAGGGTATTTTGAAACCGGTTCTAGTAACTCTCTTTACCTGAAGGAAATTTCTTTTTCTTCACATCTTTCACGTAGCCGCCGACCGCTTCGCGGATTGTATCGGCAAGTTTTGCGTATCGCCTGACAAACCTCGGATGGAAATCCTCATAGATGCCAAGCATGTCCGATACGACGAGCACCTGACCATCGCAGTGGACGCCCGCGCCGATACCGATTGTCGGGATGGCAACGGATTTCGTCACTCTCGCGGCGAGGTTGGCGGGAATTTTTTCTAACACTACGGCGAAGGCGCCGGCTTCTTCCAATATCTTCGCCTCGCGCAAAATCCGTTTCGCTTCCTCCGGGGTTGCACCGCGCGGTTGGTAGCCGCCGAATTGGTGTATTGATTGCGGCGTGAGTCCGAGGTGTCCCACAACCGGTATGCCCGCTTGCGTCGTCATGCGGACAAGGTCGGCGATGCGCTCGCCGCCTTCGAACTTCACCGCGCCTGCGCCGGTTTCTTTCATCACTCTGCCGGCGTTACGGAACCCCTCTTCGGCGTTCGCCTGGTAACTCATGAACGGCATATCCAACACTACCATTGCGCGGTCAACGCCGCGGATAACCGCCTTCGTGTGGTAGATCATTTCATCCAGCGTGACGGCGAGCGTTGTCTCGTGACCTTGAAACACCATGCCGAGCGAGTCGCCGACTAAAATCAGGTCGACGCCGGCTTGGTCCATCAAGCGCGCAGTGAGAAAGTCGTATGCGGTGAGGCATGCGATCTTCGTCCCGTCGCGCTTCATGTCCGCAATGGTGCGGGTGGTGACGCGTTTAGGACCGGAACCGGCAGTAGAAGTTTTCATAATTCGTGAACCGCATGAACAATGTGAGGTGTGCTGGACTCAAATTCAATGTTCCATCTCTCCTCAAATCCTCGCCGCACAGCCGTTGCTACATCGTCAACGTCAATGGACGACCTGAGTATGGACGTGATATCGGTTGTTTTCATGGATAATTCCGCTTTGAGCGCGTCGCGTGAATCCTCGGATTCCAACTTCAAGAAATCGGCAATCCGCAGGTGGTCGGCGCCCATGAGTATCGAACCGTGTTGAAGAATAACCTCTTTCTCGCCGAAAGAAAAACGCCTCTGCGCGCTACCGACGAGCTTGCGTACACCGACTTTTATTTCATGCCGCGCGGAACTGCTAAAACATGCCGCTCCGGATCCCATGCGGTAGAGAGCGGGAAAATCCGGCTGGGATTTCTCCAACGATGCGCGAATACCTAAATGCTGAAGTCCGCATACCAACGCCTCACTAATCTCGCGATAGAGTGTGGAGATACCATCATTTCCCAGACCTGCGAGGTTTTCAAAACCACGCAGGTCGGACACAACGCTATACGTCAACTCATCCGAATGTAATATCGCTCTGCCGCCTGTTGGACGACGAACAACATCAATGCCCGCTCGTTCTGCCGCTTCTCGATCTATTTCATCCAACGACTGGTGCCAACCGTAGGAAATCGCCGGTGGATTCCAGCCGTACACGCGAACGGTCGGCAGACGCTCACCCGAAGCAACCTCGCGGGCGAGCCGTTCATCGTACTGCATATTAAATTCGCCGGAGTGAGATCCGGTATGTTCGAATGACCAGAGCATAATCATCTGTGACGCGAGTGTCCCGGAATCAACCCGCGCTTGCTCTTGCCGATGAAGTCCAGGACTTTTTGGACTTCGGGCACGAGCTCAATTTCGCTCTTAATCCTCTCAGCGGCTTGGCTGACGTTGAGATTCGACCGGTACACGAGCCGATACACCTGATCGAGCAAGCCGATGGTTTTCTCGGAAAACCCCCGTCTTTGCAAACCGACGGAATTTAATTTTTCGAAGCACAGCGGCTCTTGCCCGGCGAGCACATACGGCGGCACATCTTTCACCGCCCGTAACCCGCCGCCGATCATCGCGTGCTCTCCAATCGAGACGAATTGATGCACGGGAGTCAAGCCGCCGATAATCGCATACTCCCCCATCGTTACGTGCCCGGCAAGCGCCACGCAATTGGCGAGGATGGCATGGTTCCCGACGATGCAATCGTGCGCCACGTGCGTGTACGCCATGAACAGACAATCACTGCCGATCACGGTCTTGCCGCTTTCCGACGTTCCGCGGTTCAGCGTCACGTATTCGCGGATAACCGTTCGGTCTCCCACCTCAAGCGTAGTCAGTTCGCCCTTAAACTTTAAATCCTGCGGAGGGGCGCCGATGGATGCGCCGGGAAAAATTTTGCACTCGCGACCTATTCGCGCTCCGTTGAAGAGTACCACATGCGGACCAATCCATGTTCCCTCGCCGACGACAACATCGTCTTCGATGACGGCAAAGGGGCTGACGACAACACCATTACCCAATTGCGCCTTGGCGCTTACAGCCGCGCGCTGGTCGATGTGAGCGCTCATTATCGTTGTTCGGGGATTTTTTTGGTTGAGGCTGGGCGGCTGGGAGAGCCGTTATCCGGCGCGGTTGTTTCCTGCCGGTCAACCACGGCGGCGGTAAACTCTCCTTCAGCGACAAGCGTGCCATCGACATACGCTTTCCCGCGAATTTGAATGACTTTCGTCCTGCGGTTCATCATCTCGATATCCAATACAAGCTGATCGCCGGGGGTTACGGGCTTACGGAACTTCACATTGTTGATCGCCATGAAAAACACAAGCTTGTTACCGGGGTTCTCCGAGCCGTTGAGGAGCAATATCCCGCCCGTTTGCGCCATGGCTTCTATGATAAGCACTCCGGGCATGACGGGCTGACCCGGAAAATGCCCCTGGAAAAACGACTCGTTGAGCGTCACGTTCTTGACGCCTACCACACGCTCGTCAATCTTAAAATCGACAATCTTATCAACCAACAGAAACGGATAGCGGTGCGGAAGGATTCGTTGTATCGCATTGATGTCGAAGACCACGCCCTCTTTTTTTTCGTGCTGATACTTTTTGACGATTTTTTTCTGCTGGTAGAGCTTGCGGACTTTTCGCGCGAACTCGATATTGCTCGCGTGCCCCGGTCGCGCGGCGAGAATCTGCGCTTTGAGCGGCGCGCCGATAAGCGCCAAGTCACCCATCAGGTCGATGAGCTTGTGGCGGGCAGGCTCGTTGCGGAAGTGCAAATGCTTGTTGTTCAACACACCCGTCGTGCCGAGGATAACGGAATGCGAAATGCCGAGCTTCGTCGCAAGTTTTTTAATTTCATTATCCGGCAGGTCTCTATCGACGATAACAATCGCATTATCGAGGTTGCCGCCTTTGATCAGCCCCTGGTCTCGAAGGACTTCCACTTCATGCAGGAAACAAAACGTGCGCGCAGAAGCAAAATCCGAGACGAACTCTTTTTCCAGATTGAATAACCCTGTATGCTGACTGCCGAGCGCGGGATTCTGGTAATCTATCATCACCGTCATGCGGTAATCGTCGGTCGGCAGCGCGACGATATCGACGCCAAGCTCTTCGTTCTGGTAGCGAATCGTTTGGTCTATAATAAGATAATCTTTCGGGGCTTCCTGCTCTTTCAATCCAGCGTCGAGGATCATGTCCACAAACGGTTTAGCGCTTCCGTCGCCGATGGGCGGCTCGATGTTGTCCAGCTCGATGATAATATTATCCACCTGCATGCCGACGATAGCGGCAAGCACGTGCTCCACCGTATGTACTCGGGCTTCGCCGATGCCGATGGTCGTCCCGCGCGCGATGTCGATCACATGGTCGACGTCTGCGGGGATTTCCGGCGCGCCGCCGATATCAACGCGGCGGAACCGTATACCGTAGTCTTCCGGCGCGGGTTTCAAGGTCATGGTCGTTGTCACACCGGTGTGCAGTCCGACGCCGTGCATGGAGACCGGTTTTTTGATTGTGTGTTGTTGTACGAGCATGGGTTCCTTTTGACCGCAGGGGCATGTTGCAACATGCTCCTACGGAAACATTATTTTAATTTTTCGAACAACTGCGCGACTTTGAGTTTGAGTTCCTGAAATTCCCGTACCAATTCCGGCAATGAACGAAGCGCGCCTTCTATCCGGTGCGCTTTCTTTATTTCTTTCGCCGGATAGCCCATGTAGGTATTGCCGGGCTGTGGAAAAGATCTAGTGACGCCAGCCTGCGCAGAGAACGCGGAGTTATCCGCTATCTCCAAGTGCCCTGAAAACCCAACCTGTCCGCCGATCATGTTGTGCTTGCCGATCTTCGTACTGCCGGCGATTCCGGTCTGGGCTGCAATCACCGTGTCTTCGCCA
>DATCJD010000262.1:0-13881 GCA_036507435.1 Bacteroidota bacterium | reverse complement strand
CTCTCAGAATTGATCAGCATCAAGTTTCCGAAAGATTTTCTTTCACTCGTCGTCTTCGGGGATGACGCCAAGGTGGTCAGTATGAGTGAATTGCCGTTCCTCAACGTCGGTCCCTACCACACCAATACGCGGGCTGGGCTTCAGCTTGCCCGAAGCCTCTTGCGCCGCCGCGGTAACGTGAACAAGCAAATTTTTATGGTCACCGACGGCAAGCCATCGGCGGTGTTCGACGACGCCGGGCGGCTCTACAAAAATTCATTCGGTCTTGACCCCCGTATCGTGAATAAGACTTTGGATGAAGCCGTCCAATGCCGCCGGGAACAGATTGTCGTCAGCACGTTCATGGTCGCCCAAGACCCCTACTTGATTAACTTTGTAGAAGAATTTACCAAGGCGAACCAGGGACGGGCATATTATTCCTCGCTCAATAATTTGGGTGAATTCATCTTTGTCGACTACCTTCGGAACCGCCGCAAACGGATGACGTCGCGGTAGCACTTCCGTACGTTTCTTACTTTCTTTACTTGCGAAAGTTTGAAAATAATCACACATTAATGCATCAAAGTAATGCCTGGGGGGCGAGCAGTTGTTCACGAGTCAGAACTACGCGAGGTCTTAAACAACTTCTGCGTAACATCTAATATGCTCTGCGCAAAATTCCGCTTTGAGGCATGATGCTTGGTAGCAGGGATAGGTTAGCCGTAAGAATCGTCGTTCATATACCCGTTGCCGACTATCTGTTCTCGTATGCCCAAACGAACTCAGAGCAAACCTCGTAAACGCACCAAACCGTCTCCCGCGCCGAAACAACCGCCGCACTCCGACCAATTCGCTCACCGGCTGAACTCCCACAATATCACGCAGAAGCAAAAAGGCGAAACCGCATTGCGCGAAAGCGAAGAACGGTACAGGCATCTTGTCGAATATTCCCCCGAACCTATCGTCGTCCATAGTGAGGGAAAAATTGTTTTCGCCAATACAGCCGCCGCAACATTAATGGGCGCGCGGGATGCCGCGGAACTCCTCGGCAAACCGGTGCTGAGTGTTGTCCACCCGGATTTCCATGACATCGTAACAAAACGGCTGGCACGCATGTCGAAAGAAGGAAAAGCCGCGCCGGTCATCGAGGAAAAATTTGTGCGCCTCGATAGTGCCGTTATCGATGTTGAAGTCGCATCCATCCCGATCACATACAACGGGAAACCGGCAGTGCAAACCGTTATCAGAAATATTTCCGATAGAAAGAAAACGGAAATTGCGTTGCGCGATGCTTTGCATTTTAACGAGCAAATCGTCTCAACGGCGGGACAAGGCATCGTGGTCTATGACAGCGAATTTCGACACGTAGTATGGAATACATTCATGGAACAACTCACCGGCATCACGGCGCAAGAAGCCCTCGGGCAGAAGGCTGTGGATGTCTTTCCGCATTTCAAGGAGCAGGGACTTTACGAATTACTGCTTCGTTCGATAGCCGGAGAAACGACAAAATCGGACGATACATATCTCTACCTCCCAAAGACAGGAAAGAGCGCGTGGGTCATGAGCAACTATGTCCCCCACCGCAACGCACAAGGAAAGGTCATCGGGGTCATCGGCGTTATTAGTGATATTTCCGAACAGAAGCGAATCGAAGAAGCTGTTCGCCAGAGCGATGAACGCTACCGCGCTTTTATTTCACAAAGCACGGAAGGCATCTACCGGTTCGAATTCCGTAAACCGATGCCGGTCAGCCTTACCGAGGATGAACAAATCGAGTACATCTACAAGAATGGGTTTCACTCTGAATGCAACATCGCGATGGCGGAGATGTACGGTTTTTCAAGTCCGCAAGAACTGATCGGCAGACCAACGAACGACCTTCTGCCCCGGTCTGACCCGCACAATATTGAATACCTGCGCGCGTTTATCCGTTCGCAGTACCGCCTTGCGGACGCGGAATCGCATGAGGTAGATAAAAACGGGAATGCCAAGTTCTTCCTGAATAATATCATCGGTACTGTCGAGAACGGTTTGCTGATGCATGTGTGGGGAACACAGCGCGATATATCCGAACGCAAACTGGCGGAAGAAGCGTTCAGGCAGAGTGAATCGAAATACCGGCACTTGATTGAACAAATGAATGACGGCCTCATGCAGGTCACACCCGATAACGTCATTCTGTTTGTGAACAAGCAATTATGCGACTTAGTGGGTTATACGCAGGAAGAATTGTTGGGCAAAGTTGCAACCGACATTCTTACGGACAAGGCGGGAAAAAAGACAGTCTTTTCGAAACTCGAATTACGCAAAAAAGGTATCTCGGACCAATATGAGATTCAGCTCATCAAAAAATCTGGAGAACGCATCTGGGTGCGAATCAGCGGTTCTCCGGTGTACGACCGGCACGGAAACGTTGTCGGGTCCATCGGCCTGCACACGGATATTACCGAGCAAAAACGGTCTGAGGAAGCGCTACGCGCTTCCGAGGAAAAATTTCGCGGGCTGTTCGAAAACGTCCCCGACGGCGTCTATCAAAGTACGCCCGAGGGCAGGCTTCTTGCCGCAAACCCTGCGCTTGTCCGGCTACTCGGCTACGATACGGAGGAAGAGTTGTGCGCTGTGGACAGCACGGCTCAGTTTTATGTCGACCCATTGCAGAGACAAGCCTTTCTTCTCGTGCTGAACACGCAAGGAGAACTCCGGAATGCCGAGCTTGTCCTCCGCAGAAAAAACGGCGATATCATCACCGTCTTGGAAAACTCGCGGTGCATTCGCAACGATGAGGGCGAAATTCTGTACTACGAAGGCACGTTGACCGATATCACCGAGCAACAATCGGCCCGGGAAGCCCTCAAAGAATCCGAGCGGAAATACCGGATACTCACGGAGCAATCGAATGACGCCATTTACCTGTTGTATGACGGAAAATTCGAAGTGGTCAACCATAAGTTTGAAGAACTCTTCGGCATTTCAGCGGATGAAGCGCGTGCGCCCGGATTTAATTTCCTCGACTTGGTCGCGCCCGAAAGCATCCCTCTTATTGAGGAACGACAGCGCATGGTCAAGCGCGGCGAAGAGCCTCCCTTGCGGTACGAATTTAACGCACGCTCACGCAGTGGCAAGCTCATTCCTCTTGAAGCTTCTGTCTCCTACATTACGTATAAAGGGGGGACGGCTGTCCAAGGGATTTTACGCGACGTGACGGAGCGTAAAAATGCGGAGGAAGGACTGAAACAGATGCTCTCCCTCTTGCAGAGCACTCTCGAATCAACCGCAGACGGTATTCTGCTCGTTGACCAGAGCGGAAAAATCGTAACCTTCAACAGGCGCTTTTCACAGCTGTGGAGAATTCCGCAGGAAGTCATCGACCGCGGAGACGAAACAGCGCTCGTCTCCGCTCTTGACCAGCTCAAAAACCCGGATGCATTCGTTTCAAAAAAAATCGAGTTGGACCAGAAACCGGAAACGGAAAGCTTTGACACGATTGAATTCAAAGACGGACGGGTGTTCGAACGATACTCGATCCCCCAGCGCGCTGAAGGAAAGGTGGTTGGGCGTGTGTGGAGTTTCCGAGATATTACCACGCGCCTTCAAGCGGAAAAAGCTCTCCGGGAGTCGGAAGAAAAATACAGGACGCTCTTCGAAGAATCGAAAGACGTTGTCTTTATCAGTTCGGTGGACGGGCAATTCGTGGACATTAATCCCGCAGGCGTGGCGCTCTTCGGTTTCTCGACCAAAGAAGAATTGATGCGGGTGAACATTGCGAATGAATTGTATTTTAACCAGAATGACCGGAAGGCATTCCATCGGGTTATCGAGCGGTATGGCTTCGTTCGCGACTTTGAACTCATCCTGAGACGCAAGGACGGGGAAAAACTTATTGTACTCGAAACTGCGACGGCAGTCCGTGATGACAACGGAATCATCACCGCGTACCGCGGCATTATCCGCGACATCACAGAACGCAAACGGCTCGAAGAACAACTGCGCCAGGCGCAAAAACTGCAGAGCATCGGCACACTTGCCGGCGGCATTGCGCATGACTTTAACAATATCCTCAGTATCGTTTTAGGGTACATTTCACGTCTCTCAAGAGACAAAACCAACATCGAGCGTATCGACCAGTCGATCAGCGCAATTACAAAAGCAACGGAGCGCGGGACCGGACTTGTCCGCCAGCTTCTCACCTTCGCGCGGCAGACGGATGTGACACTCGAATCCGTGAATGTCAATGAAGTCGTGGATGAAATCGCCCGCATCGTTCAAGAGACGTTCCCGAAAACAATCACTCTCTCACTCGAGTTGGCACAGACCCTCCCCTCTATCGTAGCGGATAGCAACCAGCTTCATCAAGCTCTCCTGAACCTCTGTCTCAATGCGAAGGATGCTATGCCGGAAGGCGGCAGGCTCACCATCACCACGGAAGTAATGAACGGTGAGCGTGTCCGACACCGATTGCCCAAGGCGCTGGATGAGAGTTATGTGTGTGTCAGTATTTCAGATTCCGGAACCGGAATGGATGAAGCGACACTCAACCGTATTTTTGAGCCGTTCTTCACCACAAAGCGACGCGGCGCCGGCACCGGGCTGGGACTTGCGGTCGTCTATGGAATTATCGACAGCCTTCGCGGGTTCATTGACGTGTACAGTGAACTCGGGCGCGGCACGACGTTTAGACTGTATTTCCTTAACCCTCAAGGTGAAGTCGTACACACCAATAACGCTACAATACTTCGAGCCGATATTCCCGGCGGAACGGAAACCATTCTTGTCGTTGAGGATGAGGATATGCTTCTCGAACTTCTTAAATCAACTCTTGAAGCCAAGGGCTACCGCGTCCTAACTGCACGGGACGGCGTTGAGGCTGTCGATGTGTACCGCGAGCAATACCGGGGTATTGCTGCGGTTATTACCGACCTCGGACTGCCCAAACTCGGCGGACTTGAATCCTCAATGGAAATGATGTCTATCAACCCAAAGCTGAAGGTCGTCTTTGCGAGCGGCTATCTCGACCCGAATATCAAAACGGAACTCCGCAAAGCGCCTGCAAGCGACTTTATCCAAAAACCTTACGACACCGACGAGGTGCTCCTGCGTGTGCGGAGCCTCATTGATTCTCCAAAAACATAACCGTTTCATGAACTAGTGCCGCGTCTAATAATTAATATTGTGATTTATATTTTGAGGGTTAAAGCAACCACCCCGTCCGCCTCCCGACAAAAAAACGTCGAGGCAGGTCGGCGGACACCCCTCCTTGGTAAGGAGGGGAAAAAACTGTCTGCCTATACGTTGTCCCCCTTACCAAGGGGGACGCGGCTCGTTGTTTGAGCCGCAGGGGGTTATGTACTTTACGATAAAAATACAAGATTTTTTTTGAAACGGTACTAGTAGAACTTTGATGGCAGACGATTGGAACCCGAAAGCACTCAACATACCGTACAGAGCCCAAAAACCATACTGGTCGTCGAGGACGATGAAATGCTGCGCGACCTTGTCATAGGCGTTCTTGAAGAAAACGGCTATAGCGTCCTGACAGCAGTTGACGGGCTTATGGCAGTGGATCAATATCGGTTGCATCAACAACGAATCTCTCTAGTACTCAGCGATATGGGCTTGCCGAAACTCGGCGGCTGGGAGGCGTTTCTCCGGATGAAAGAAATCAACCCCGACGTAAAGACTATCATGGCAAGCGGCTACTTCGACCCAAAAATGCGCGAAGAAATGATGAGGGCAGGAGCCTTGGACTTCGTCCAGAAACCCTACGTGATGAACGAGGTACTTCAAAAGATTCGTGATGCCCTCGCTTAACTTTACTTCCTCTCTTTGTTGATACCAGCTTCTTCACCTTTCCTTGAATCTCTCTCAAATTTTCAGCATTATGATACACAGAGGCTTGAGTGTATCATATGTTACTCATCTACCCAACAATCGAAATCAGCCATGAAGCATGCATTTTCCTTGTGCGTGGCGAGCAGGGTTCTGAGAGGAAGTATTCTCTCGACCCCGTGCAAATGGCTATTCTCTGGCGCGGCGAGAACGCAAAAACCCTGCATGTGGTGGACAGGGACGGCGTCGCCGATGGCGTTGTCCGGAATTTCGACGTGCTTAAGCGGCTTGTGGAAGCAGTAGATATTCCCGTTCAAGTCGGCGGCGGCTTGCGCTCCTACGACGAAGTGAAACGATTATTCGATATCGGCGTGTACCGTGTTGTCATTGGCACCGCGTCTGTGGAAAACCCCGCTCTCGTCGGAGAACTGATTAAAGAATTTGGCGCGCGCAAAATCGCTATTAGCATCGAAGCGCGTAAGGGGCTTGTCCAAACTGTCGGCGGCACTAAAACCACGGACATCACCCCTCTTCAATTGACTTCGAGCATGAAAAAAATCGGCGTCTGCCGCGTACTGTACTCGGACCTCGATTTGAAGCAAGAAGAATTAACCCAGTCGTATTTCGATACGCTCAAAGAACTCGCCGCAGAAAGCGGCATTCGAGTGACGGCAAAAGACTGCGTCTGCAACTATAAAGATTTAATTCGGCTTCAAGAACTTGAAAAATTCGGCGTTGATTCGGTCGTGCTCAGCAAACCGCTGTACGAAAACCGGTTTCCCTGCCAGGGCTTATGGCGTCTGAACGAGAGCGCATTGACCGATTTGGGACCGACGAGAAGAATCTGATTACCTATCAGACTTCTCAAAAAATCAGGTAGGACATACATTTGCCAAGGGCATCCTCTCGGGACTTGCCTGTCGAGCCGCAAATATAATTCAAAAACGACAGACAGGAATGCCTGCCTGCCGGCAGGCAGGTCTGTCCCACCAATCAAATAAGTTTTTTTCAGAAGTTACTAATGACTATCACCGTTATCGGCCATCTGTGCATCGACCAACACCACTTGCCTTCTGGGGAACACCCTCAGGAACAGTTTGGCGGAATCATGTACTCGTTGGCAACACTGGCGAATTTAATGTCGGAATCCGATACCGTGTATCCGGTTTTCCCCGTTGGGGCTGACGAATACAACCTGACGATGGAATTTTTGCAGAGGTACCCGAATATCAACACAACGGGCATCTACACGATTGACAGCCCGACGAACCGGGTGATGCTCATTTATAGTCAGACCGGGAACAGCCGGACGGAATGTTCGAAGCACATCTCTCCGCCCATTCCCTGGGAACGTATTAAACCGTTTCTCACGACAGACGCCGTCCTGGTCAATATGGTCTCCGGATTCGATATAACGCTTGAGACGCTGGACTACATCCGGATGGAGGTGCGGGAGAAACACACGCCTATTCATTTTGATTTTCACTCGCTGACGCTCGGCGTGGATGAGCACGCCGAGCGTTTCCGCCGCCCGCTTTCCGATTGGCGGCGCTGGTGCTTTTTTGTCAACTCCATCCAGATGAGCGAAGAAGAAGCGGCAGGTCTTACGGCAGAACACTATGATGAACCAGCATTGGTCAACCAATTGATGCCTCTCATGGTACAGTCACTCCTTATTACACGCAGTGAACTCGGAGCGACGCTGGTTCACCAGGTCAATAAGAAACTGACATGGCATGAGATTCCGGGCGTCACTGCACACGAAACCGTCGACCCGACCGGTTGCGGAGATGTGTTCGGCGCAGCGTTCTTATATTATTCACTGAAAACGCACGATGCGTTGCAAGCGGCGACATTCGCCAACAGCATCGCGGCGTTCAAAGCTTCCGTGCGCGGCGCTGAGGCGATGGATTCCCTGAAGGCACATTCCCCCACTGAGATGTCACTATGATCATTATGAAATTCGGCGGCACGTCTGTCGAAGACGCGCGCGCCATGAAAAATGTTATTGATATTGTCGAGCGTGAGCGTAACCGCCCTCCCGTCGTTGTCGTCTCTGCTATCTCCGGGGCAACGAATACACTCTTGAGCGCCGCGGAGCTTGCCCTACAAGGGAAAATCGAAGAGGCAGTTACGAGCCTGAACACCCTGTACGAACGGCACGTCTTGATTCTCGAAAATCTCATTGATACGCGTTCGACAGTGCAAATGCTCATTCTCGACACACGTCGCCGTATCGACGAATTAAAACACCTCTGCCAAAGTATCGCCGTGTTGGGCGAGCTGACGAAGCGTTCACTCGACGCCATTGCATCGGTCGGAGAACGTCTGTCGTCGCTCATCATTGTGGAAGGTATGAAAGAACGCGGGCTCCCTGCAGAGCTTGTGGACGCACGCAAGGTCATCATCACCGACGACCAGTTTACTTCTGCGATGCCGTTGTTCAATTACATCGAAGATACAGCGAAAGCAACCATCCAGTCTTTACTAGAAAATAATAAAATTGTCGTCACACAGGGGTTTATCGGCTCCACAACAAAAGGCATTACCTCTACGTTGGGCAGGGGCGGGTCGGACTATTCGGCGGCAATACTCGGGTCCGTACTCAATGCCGAAGAAATTCAAATTTGGACGGACGTGGACGGCGTACTAACGGCAGACCCGCGTATCGCTCCGGCGGCAAAAAAACTAAAAATACTCTCGTTCAAGGAAGCATCGGAATTGGCATATTTTGGAGCGAGAGTGCTGCACCCAAGCACCATTCTGCCCGCGGTGAAGAAAAATATTCCCGTAGTCGTGCTGAACTCACAACGGCCGAATGCGAGCGGCACACAGATCGTCGCCAACCCGCCGAGGTCGAATGTTGCGGTAAAAGCTATCGCCTCAAAGAAGGGCATTACCGTTATTAACATTCAATCGATGCGTATGTTGATGGCGTACGGCTTTCTGGAATCGATCTTTTCCGTCTTCGGCAAACACAAAACTCCGGTGGATTTAGTCTGCACCTCGGAAGTCGCCGTCTCGCTCACGATTGATAATACGAGCCGGCTCGACCAGGTCGTTGCGAGCCTTGAGGAATTTGCCGAAGTGACCGTCTATGAACAGAAGGCAATTGTCTGCATCGTGGGCGAGCAGATGCACTCGACAGCCGGCGTTGCCGACCGGATTTTCCGTGCGTTAAGCGACATCAACGCCATGATGATTTCGCAAGGCGCGTCCGAAATTAATATGAGCCTTGTCATTAATGAGCAGGACGTGAACGAAGCGGTAAAACGACTGCACGCGGAATTTTTCGAGCCTGTGCCGGAAATGGCGTTGTTTGAGACCATCGGAGAGGTCTAAATGAACGTCGCTCTCATCGGATACGGCAACATGGGCAAAGAGATTGAGCGGCTGGCAAGTTCGCGTAACGCGACGATTGTCGCACGGGTGAATTCACAATCATCAACCGTGACTGACGACATGCTCAAACAGGTTGATGTCGCGATTCATTTCGCCACACCTTCGACAGTCCTGAAACACGTCGAAGAATGGGCGCGCAAAAAAAAGAATCTCGTCGTCGGGACCACCGGCTGGAACAACGACCTCGAACAAGTACGAACCATCGTCGAACAAACGAACATCGGGCTTGTCCATGCTTCCAACTTTTCACTCGGCGTGAATGTGTTTAAAAATATCCTGAAGTACGCCGGAGCGGCATTCAATAAATTTCCGGAGTATAATGTTTCGCTCGATGAAACGCACCATGCAGACAAAATCGACAGTCCCAGCGGCACGGCATTAACACTGGCGAACGTATTGCTGGGTAGTGTTACCCGTAAGAAAGAGATCGTAACCACGCCTCCCGAACGAAACGTCGCGCCGAATCAGCTTCAGGTGGCGTCCAAGCGTTTAGGGTCAGTCATCGGAGTGCACCGCATTGTATTTGAATCGGAAGCCGACCAGATCGAATTAATCCACACAGCGAAGAACCGGTCGGGGTTTGCACTCGGCGCGCTGCTTGCCGCCGAATGGATCCTCGGAAAAAAGGGCATGTTCACCATGGATGATGTGTTGGGGGATTTTTTTGAGAGGCGTTAGTTTAATTACGCCAAACAAACCCCCTGCGTTCCGGTTAGCTTTGTGCTAACGGAACGCGTCCCCCTTAATGAAGGGGGACAAAAAAAACGCCAAGCAACTTTGCTAACATGAAACGCATGAAACTTCTGAAAGATTTGAAATGATTTGGTAGCCGCAGGCTTCAGCCTGCGAATGTATTCGAAAAAACGCAACCTAAAGGTTGCGGCTACCGTACGTAAGTAATTTTTCAGAAATCTTAATGCTTGAATCAAAACCTGGACATGGCAAAGACAAAACGATTTCAAGGAACGGGAACGGCAATTGTCACGCCGTTCAAAAAAGACGGCTCGCTGGATGAACGCGCGCTAAGAAAACTCGTTGACTTCCAGATTAAGGGCGGCGTAGAGGCGATTATTCCCGTCGGGACAACCGGCGAGGGTCCCACTCTTTCCGCGCAAGAACACCGGCGCGTCTTCGACATCGTGGCAGAGCAAGCAAACGGGCGCGTGAAAATCTTCGGTGGCACGGGAAGCAATAATACGGAAAAAGCCGTCGAGCAGACGAAGATGGCGAAACACGCCGGACTCGACGCCGCACTCATTGCAGGTCCTTTCTATAATAAGCCGACCCAGGAAGGATATTTCCAACATTACAGTGCAATTGCCGAAGCCGTCGATATCCCGATTATCGTCTATAACGTGCCGGGGCGAACCGGCGGCAACATCGAAGCCGCAACGCAAATACGGATGGCGGAAGAAATTCCGTGTATCATGGCGCTCAAAGAAGCATCGGGCAACATCGGGCAGATTATGGAAGTCGCCCGCAACCGCCCGGCGCGTCTCTCGCTCCTCTCCGGCGACGACGCGTTCACGTTGCCCGTGATGTCGGTCGGCGGCGACGGGTGTATTTCAGTCGTCGCGAACGAAACCCCGCGCGCGTTTTCCGATATGGTGCGCGCATGCCTCGCGAACGAATGGAAGAAAGCGCGCGCATTGCATGAAAAGCTTCTGCCGCTCATGAACGGTAATTTTCTCGAATCGAATCCCATCCCCGTCAAAGCCGCGCTCGCGATGATGGGTATGGTCGAAGAGGTCTACCGTCTGCCCCTCGTGCCGATGAGTGCAAAAAATAAAGCACTACTTAAACGTATTTTGAAGGAGTTACAGTTAGTGTAACGATGGCTCTCAAAGACCAGATAGAAACTTTTTTCGCACAGAATAACGCCATCACCGACCGTGCGGCGGCGTTGCGCTCGTTCAACGAGTTGAAATTTTTCCTGAACGGCGGGGAGGTACGAGCCGCTCAACGTTCGGACGCGGACGGCAACCACGGCGGATGGGTGGTCAATGATTGGGTGAAAAAAGGGATCCTGCTCGGCTTTAGGCTTGGCGAGCTGGTGGAATTTCCGATCAACGACCAGTTCAGGTACTTCGACAAGAATACGTTTCCGCTCAAGAAGCTCTCACTCGAACAGCAGGTGCGCATCGTGCCGGGCGGAAGCGCGGTTCGCGACGGCGCGTACGTTGCGAAAAACGTCGTGATCATGCCGCCTGCCTATATAAATGTAGGAGCGTTTGTGGATGAAGGTACGCTCATTGATTCACATGCGTTGGTTGGGTCGTGTGCGCAGGTCGCGAAGCGTGTACATATCAGCGCCGGAGCGCAGATTGGCGGAGTGTTGGAGCCTGTCGGCGCAATGCCAGTCATTATTGAAGATGACGTACTCGTCGGCGGAAACTGCGGCATCTATGAAGGCGCCATTATAAAGCGCCGCGCGGTGATCGGCGCTGGTGTCGTGCTTACCGGGTCGACGCCGGTGTACGACCTCGTCAAGGAAACCATCTACCGCAAAACGGCTGAAAGCCCGCTCATCATTCCGGAAGGTGCAGTCATCGTGCAGGGCAGTCGGCACATCGACGCGCCGTTCGCCAAACAGCATCACCTCGCGTTGTACACGCCCATCATTATTAAATACCGCGACGAGAAAACCGACGCCGCCTCTGCGCTGGAAGAAAGCCTGCGATGAAACGGATTTTGATCTGCGGCAGTAACGGGCTTCTCGGACAACGGCTTTCCCTTATGTTAGGCAATCAAACGGAGTACGAAATTCTCAACACGTCGCATCACCGCACCTTTGTGCTTGAGAAACACCTGTTTGATTATACGCAATTAGACATCACACGAAAGGGCGACGTAAAAAGCCTCATTTCAAGTTTTCAACCGACGGTTATTTTCAATGCGGCGGCGGCAACCAACGTTGATTGGTGCGAGACCAACCGCGATGAGGCGTGGAAAATCAACGTCAACGGCGTCGAGCATCTCATCGAAGCCGCACGGAAAGTCGGCGCTAAGCTGATTCACGTTTCAACGGATTATATTTTCGACGGCAAACACCCGCCGTACAAGGAAGACGACCGCCCGGAGCCGCTTTCGTACTACGGCAAATCAAAGCTCGCCGCCGAAAACGCTCTCAGGCTCAGCGATATTCCTCATGCGATAATCCGCACCATCGTTGTGTATGGACACGGGATGAACGTCAAGAAAAATTTTCCGCTCTGGGTGCTGGAAAACCTGAAAGCGGGCAATACCATCCGTTGCGCGGAAGACCAGGTAAACAACCCGACGTATGTCGGCGACCTCGCGCGCAGTCTCATTAAAGTGATGGAGCGCGACCGCCAGGGGATATACCATGTCTGTGGCAGTGAAGCGGCAAGCCGACTCGTGTTTGCACAGCGTGTCGCAGAGGTGTTCGGACTTGACGGCTCGCTTCTTCAACCGGTGAAGAGCGCCGACTTACAGCAAGCGGCGAAAAGACCGCTCAACACATCGTTCGTACTCGATAAAGCGAAACGCGAACTTGACATCGAACCGCTCGATGTGAAACAGGGATTGTTACTCTTGAAACAAGAACTCGAACAATCACGAAAAAATTAAATGGAGATCGTCCTCCCCATACTCGCAGGCTTCACACTTGGTTGTATCCATGCTTTTGATGTTGACCATATTGTCGCTGTAACCGCGTTCGCCAGCAAGCGGCCCACTGCTACCGGCGCAGCAACATTCGGCTTCCTCTGGGGACTCGGGCATACCGCGACGCTTGTTGTGCTCGGCGTTCTGTCGATAGCGTTCCGGTTTGCAATCCCGCCGATGATGGAGTCAATTGCCGAAACGACGGTAGGTGTACTTCTCATTGTTATCGGCGCGTGGGTATTGCTCAGTATGTTCCGCCAGAAACAAATGCATATACACAAACATACGCACGACGGCGTCGAGCACGTGCATATTCATTCTCACGCTGATGGAGAAAGTCACCGTCATTCGCATTCCATGTTTTGGGTCGGCGCAACACACGGCTTTGCAGGCACGGCGGCGGTGATGGTCATCATCCCGGTCGCAATTTCTCAATCGGTGTTCTCTGCGCTCACGTATTTACTGCTCTTCGGCATCGGCACTATGGCGGCGATGAGTCTGTTCGCATTCACCATCGGCACCGTCGCAGCGCGTATGAAATCTCGCACTGTCTTGATGTGGTTTCAAGCGCTTTCCGGCATAGCGAGTATGGTTATTGGTTTTATGTGGGTAGGAGTGTAACGTATCCGATGCAATATATTCGTCTCCAATTCGTCGTACTCCTTATCTTCCTGTGCGGAGTCGGGTGCGGGTCCCGCCGCACATTACCGGATGTGAGCACTCTCCGCGTGCTGACATTCAATATCCACCATGGTGAAGGTACAGACGGCGAGATTGACATCAAGCGGATTGCGAAGCTCATTCAAGATTCACGAGCAGACATTGTGGCTCTGCAAGAAGTCGACCGTTGGACCGAGCGCACAAAAAAAATTGACATTATGAATGAACTCGTTGATTTGACCGAGATGACCTATGCCTTCGGCAAAACAATTGATTTTCAGGGCGGCGAGTACGGGAATGGAGTGCTAACGCGATTCCCGATTCTTGAAGAACGCAATGTGCTCTATCCGATGACGCGGCCGATAACGCAGGAAGGCGAACAGC